>JANPBV010000072.1:0-11081 GCA_031430615.1 Ignavibacteria bacterium
TCGTTTAAGTCATCGGCTTCGCTGTTCATAAGGTCATCATCTTCGCCATTTTGGGTTGAGTAACCATTGGTTATTACACTTGTAATAAACTGATCATCAGTTTCTGTATCTTGAACCGAATTATCGTTACATGCTGCCATGTAAAGTGAAAATACTGCCGCAATGGCTAGTATAAACACGTTTTTTGATGGTTTTAAGAATTTTCCCGAAATTAATCGGGATTTCGCTTTGTTCAACATAATATTGTCTCCTTTAGTATTTATTTGTTTTTTATTGATTTTTTGCTCTTTTTTAACACTTTCCAGGTGGTTATAACCCTTTTGTACCTATAAGACAAAGAGATAGTAAAAAGGTTTAATGAAAAATGGGGCTAAATCTAACTAATATAAATCCCCGAATACTACTATATAGTAAACGGGGATATTTGGGGTTAATGAAAGTTATTAGAATATTCATCCGACAACTCAAGGTCATCGGATGAATATCAGCAAACTATTTCACCAGGATCATTTTCTTTACATCAGTAAAACCATCAGCTTCCAGCCTGTAAAAATACACGCCGCTTGCAAGATGTGATGCATTGAAGTCATAGTTATACGTTCCTGCTTTAAGTTCTTCATTAACCAAAACAGCCGTTTCCTTTCCTGAAACATCGTATATTTTCAATGAAACAAATCCGAATTCAGCAATCCGAAATCCGATTTTGGTAGTTGGATTAAACGGGTTTGGATAATTTTGAGAAAGCATAAATTCATCAGGGATCCCGTTGGAAACCGGATTAATTCCTATTGTTCCCGGGGCATATTTAATTGTGCAGAAATTTCCATTCTGTCCGCTTTCAACGCTTGAGCCAGTAACATAAATATTCCCGGAACCGTCAATTCCGATGGCATTGCCAAAATCATTCTGGTTTCCGCTGCCGTTGTGGACGGCCTGCCACTGGACAATCCCTGCAGGATTTATTTTCACCGTAACAAAATTAAAGTAAGTGCCTGCCGCGATTTTGCCTGTCCCATAAACATCGCCTTGGGAATCAATAATTAAATTGGTGATAACTTCATTTCCGCCTGTTCCTGATATTTCTTTTTCCCACATTAAATTTCCGACTGGGTTATATTTAATTACAAGGCCTTTAGCGCCTTTTTCACCGCTTACATATACATTACCGGAATTATCCGCAGCGATATCTGTAACATCATCAAGTCCCCCGCCGTCATAAATCTTTGTCCATTGCATTACTCCGGAAGGCGCATATTTTATCGTAACTATATCCGTGTTGGCGTTATCGGAGCTTCCCGCGACATAAATATTACCTGAATTATCGACGGTTATTGCAGTACCTGATTCACTTATATTATTTTGCGGTCCTGCATAAAATGCGATAAACTGCTGTACACCCTGTGGAGTGTATTTCACCATAACGAAATCAATCCAGGTTAAGAGATTTGTGCAGGAGCCTATTACATATGCATTGCCCTGGGAATCAACAAAAATTTCTTTTCCGCCGTCCGATTCAGGAACTTCCCCGTTGCCGTCATAAATACCCGTCCATAACACCTGGCCCTGGGGACTGTATTTAATTGTCACCATATCATCAGCCCTGGAGCTGCTGAACCATGAGCTGCCCGTTACGAAAACGTTGCCCGAAGCATCTACAGCAATACTTTGCGCGAGGTCTTTTTTATTTACCTGTGTAAAGAAAATCTGCGCCCATTGCTGTACACCGTTTGCATCGTATTTAATTGTACAATAATCCCCTGAATTAAACGGGTCTTGTGTTGAATAATTAGCGTATCCTGTTACATATACATTTCCCTGCGGGTCTACATCAATATCGGTCGACCTGTCGCTTATATTCTGTGCGCCGTTATAATACGCGATCCATTGCTGCGTTCCGGCTGAGTTATATTTTATTGTGCAGTAATCTTCTGTGCCGTTTATGCTGCATCTGCCTGTCACATAACTGTTACCGGAAGCATCTACTTTCATTGCAACGGATTCATCATAAAGATTGTTTCCGTTATGCGCCTTTACCCATGCAACAGGCGGAGCAGGCTGTGAATATGATACAATGATAAAAAATACAAAAACTGAAACTGCAGAAATCAATTTTTTCATTTTGGTAAATCCTTTCTTTTATTTGTTCAAAAAATATCTTCCGGCTTTTCAGTCCCGTTAAACTTTACAGTTCAGAGGGGACTTACTTGTTCAGCCTGCCCTGTGAGATTGGTAATGAATTGCAGGAATGTTAATTATGGGGGTCCTTCTCACAGGTAATTATTAACTGATACCAAAATAGTACCTCTATACCCCGCCCCGCAAAGAAACTTTGCAGGTAGTCGCACCTTAAAACAGGTCATAATAAATTAGCTATTTCTCGTTAACTTTAGAATAATTATAAACTTAAGGAGTTATGTAGGTATTTTATTTGTCATCAAAAAACATTAATTTTATGGAGATAAATCATCAGGAAATCCAATGATATCAAGCAAAGCAATAGATCTGGTTTTAACATTTTCTGAAGAGGAATTCAGGAAATTTGGGCTGTATGTAAACTCTCCGTATTTCAACAATGAAAATATCCAGGTAAAGTTTTACACTATACTGAAGAAATATTACCCAAATTTTGAAAACAGGAACTTCGAAAAGGAAAAAGTATTTGCTAAGCTTTATCCCGGGAAGAAATACAACGATGGGGTGATGCGCAATATACTCTCAGGAATGCTTGGGCTCGCGGAAGAATTCCTGACAATTCAAAATCTGCAAGAGAATGAATTTAATTCAAAGATCTCCCTGATGCGGGAGCTGAGTGACAGGAGAATGGAAAAGCTCTTTGAAAAAGCTGAAATTGAAGCGCAGGATATTCTGGATAAAAGGGAAGCCAAAAATGACAGCTATTATTATGATAGCTACCTTCTGCTTTCGGAACAAAGATCCAATAAGCTGAAACATAAAAGCTCATTATACAACACGGAATTGTTCTTAACGGAAATGTCAAACAACCTTACTATATCCTTCTTAATAAACATCTTAAAAAGCAGCACACATATGGCAAATACTAATCTCAGGATGTTCCAGTTTGATTACAATGTTTCCCTTGTTAACGAGCTTGAGTTGTATCTTGATAAAGAATCGGAGAAATATAAGGATATAACCTACATACAGTATTATTATAATGCTTTTAAGCTGGCAAAAACCAAGGAAGAAAAATACTTTTTTGCATTAAAATTGATCGCCGATTCTGATTATGAAAAGCTTACCATATCAGAAAAAGGAAGCATCTTTACACTGCTCACAAATTACTGCTACTATAAAATTAATAAGGGAGAGATCAGCTTCAGGAAAGAACATTTTCTTATTTACAAAGAGAAAATTGAACGGGGAGACTATAAGGGTGAAATGCACTTCTTAAGCCACATCCAGTATCTTAATGTAGTTATTACCGGGCTTGATGCAGGAGAAATTACCTGGGTTGAAGGATTTATTGAGCGGTACAAGAGTGAGCTTGATAATATTAACATGGAAAATACTTATAATTTTTCACATGCGCTCGTAAATTACTATCATAAAAACTACAATGAAGCTCTAAACCGCGCTGCAAACGTTAAAACAGATGACCTTTCCTATAAACACCAGCTCAAATCTTTCTATCTTAAGATATATTACGATATGGATGAAACCGAATCCTTCTACAGCCATGTGGATAGCTATAAACACTTTCTCACAAATGAAAAGCATATCCCTGCAGCAACACGAGATGTTTTAGCCAACTACGTGTTATTTACAAAAAAGCTGTTTGATATAAAACAAAATAAAACGGAGAAAGACTTCGAGTTTTTTAAGATTAAGAAAGAGATTGCTGAAAACACGCTGCTTGTAAATAAACAATGGCTCCTGGAAAAGGCAGAAGCCATTGAGAAATTGACGGGCTAAGCGATAAAAAAAGCCGTTATTTCACTAACCTTAGAAACAAGGCGGAAAATTACTTTGTTATTTTACCAGCATCATTTTCCTTGTCTCTGCAAAATCCTCTGCGCTGATCCTGTAAAAATATATACCGCTTGAAAGCTTTGAACCATTGAATTCTGTTTCGTAGGTTCCTGCTGTAAGCTTACTGTTTACCAGTGTTTCAACTTCCCTGCCCAAAATATCAAAAACCACCAGCTTTACAGCCGATTGTTTGTTCAGCGAAAATTTGATCTTTGTTACAGGGTTGAACGGGTTTGGATAATTTTGCTGCAGGTTAAATGACGAAGGAATTTCAGCTGATATTGTGTTAATTCCTATCAAGGTGTAATCAAATGACTTCGTAATAAGCATTGCCTTGGGCTGGAAGCCGCTTTGAGAGAAATTATTCTTCAGCGTACCATCCGGATTAAAAACAATAATTCCGTTTGTGCCTGCGTTTGTTACGGCTACTCTTTCAAGCGGAGTGTAAAGGGGTCCCAATGGAAATGTTTTATCAAACTTCCCGCCGAAAATATTTATTCCCCAGGGTGAGTTAAGCTGGGTACCCGAACCAAATGTACCCAGGAATGTGCCGTCTTTTTTGAACATCAGTATTTTATTATTGGTATTACTTACCACAAAAAGTTTTTCCAAACCATCTGCATAAACCAGCCCTGCCGGACCTTGAAGCTGGGGGCTGCTGAATTTTCTTATTACTTCGCCGGAAGGGTTCATATATATTATGCTGTCACTGCCGTGAGAGGATACAAAAATATTTCCTTCAGGGTCAATATCCATTCCGGCTGCCATCTCAAGGCCCTGCGGTGTAAGTATTCTGTTATAGCTGCCGTTCACATCAAATACAACGATATGGTTTAACTTTCCGCATGAGGCAAATAATTGTTCCGATACGGGATCATATGCTATGCCTGCAGGATATAATAATGCAGGGTTTGTATATTCCCTGTCAATATTACCGTTTATGTTCATTCTCAATACTTTTCCCTGTAGTGGAATTGAAGCGTATATATTACCTTTATTATCACTGATAAGATATTCCGCCCCGGACATTTGTTCAGTTCCCGGAACAGGCTCATATATGACGCCGTTATTACTCACTGTGAATCCGCAGAGCCCGCCTGAACAGCCGCCTGAGATATGGCTCGTCTTCAGGTCTTCAATTATACCTGGGGCGCAGTATGATATCTGGCCGAACTGGTTAAGAGGAAACTTCAGCCCTATCCTTGTTGTACCTCCTACTTTTTTATAAATCATGAATATCGTATCGCCGCTTTGATAATCCAGCTCTCTTTTATATCTTTCTCCGCTTATTGAAAATATCATTTCCTCTTCGGCTGTAAGTGCTGAGTCATGAGCCTGTGTAAATGTTAAGCCGTACTTATATCCAATGAACTGCTCAGTAAGCTCATGCATTACAAATGTTTGCCATGCTCCCATTCCATGTGTGCCTGTTGAATCCATTTTATTCAGGTCGTTTATATCAATGCTCTGAAGCCCGCTTGCCACATCATTCTGGTTTATTCCGCCGTTAAACCCGCCTATAAAGATAGGCCTGCCGTTCACGGATTTATCAAGCGATATTCGTATATTAGAAGTATCATCAAGTATTTTTTTCAGCGTCCTTCCGAAAAAGTTTGAGGGATTTCCGGTCATTGTAACTGCACCTGTAGTAGTATCAAAGCTTATGAAACCAGCGGGAGGCTGAATGACAAACGAGCCATTCTGGAGCATTTGAATGAACCGCTCCTTCTTTTCAGTTGAACCTGATGTAACTTTAATCTTTGAATGAGCGTCTTTAGGGAACAGGATGAAAAACACTATTGCTAAAACTGTTATGATTAATGTTTTTGAGTTTGAATTTATTATTGTAAACATTTCTATTTTTTCCTTTTTATTTTTAAAAAAATAAGAGCCCGGTTCATCGGGCTCTTATTTAGTTTAATTGGGTTATTTACTTCACTAACATCATTTTCTTTACATCTGTAAATCCATCTGCTGAAATTCTGCAGAAATAAACACCGCTTGTGAGTTTTGACGCATTGAAATCAACTTCAAAGCTGCCTGCATTCATATTTTCATTCACAAGTATCCCCACTTCTTTTCCCGTTACATCATATACAGCCATTTTCACAAATGATGACTTTGGAATGCTGAAAGATATCTTAGTGCTTGGATTAAACGGATTGGGATAGTTTTGGGTGAGAGTAAATCCTTCGGGGATTTGATTGTTTTGCTGCGTGATACCGGTTAAATCAGTGTATTTAAAAATAACCGAATAGGAACCAACTGTAATAGCATTATTTACCCCAGTCATGCATATATCAGCAAGACCCCCAGAATAATTTGTAAGCGCAGAAGTCCAGTTTAAACCACCGTTAGTCGTTCTGAAGGTTAAGCCACTATCTGCTGCTATCATTCCGCAATTTACATTAATAAAGTCAACACCTCTAATAGAAATGTTTGAGGGTAAGGTAAGCTGAACCCAATTTATACCGCCGTCAGTAGTTTTGTACACTCTGTTTGTATAATTTGGATAACTATAAACACTTCCCGTTAAATATCCGGTATTTTCGTTTATAAATTCAATTTCACCGTCAATTAAGCTGTTATTTAAAGTAGATACATTTACCCAATTATATCCGCCGTTCGTTGTTTTACGTGTGGAATTGCCTGCGAATATATAACCTGTTTGTTCACTAATAAACTGAACATCATTTATAGTTGGTGTGTTATACATTTCGATCCAATTTACACCTCTATTGGTTGTTTTCCTTAAATTATAAAAATATGTCATGTTAGCATACATCCTTGAAGCTATAATAAAAGTATTGTCATTAATAACCTGAGCGCTAATCATTACATAACTAGAATAACCGGGCCAGTAAACATTCATCCAGCTTGCACCTCCATCTGTTGTTTTTATTACAACATGACCGTATCCTGAAGTTGCTATTCCGGTATTCCCAGAAAATGAAAGATTTTCTAAGGTATAATTTGTCCCGCTTGGAACTTGCTGCCAGTTCGTTCCGCCATTAGTAGAGCGAAGTATCAGACCTGTTTCACCGGTTGCAATAATAGTATTTGAATTTACTGCTGAAACACAGTAAAAAAATTGGCTTTGACCTCCATAAACCTGATGCCACTGGCTCTGTAAAGATGATGTAATAACTGATAAAACTAAAACTGCTGTTAAAACTACTGCTTTAAAGAAGTTTTTTGAAGCTGTTTTTGATGTTGTTGAAGTTTTCATGATTTTAAATCCTTTCTTTGTTTTTTATTTTTATGAATCATTTAACTGAAACAAATATAGGATTTGAACCCTGGGGTAAGCAAAGAGAGATAATGGAAATTGCAGGACGAAAAAATGGTGATATTTTGTAAAGGAAATAGGAAAAATGCCCAAAATAGCCCTTTTTTCAAGGAATAAATAATGCGATTGTCATTACTATTTGAGGCAAAAAAAAGACGCTTTTATAAAAAAGCGCCTAAAAAAATCGTAAATTCTTGAGAAGGATATCTAAGTGTGAGATTTCCTGGTAAACATGGATACAACATTAGCAACTATCAAAGTTATCGCTACCCCTATTAATGTGTACCAGGTCCATGCAATTTTTGTGAAGTAAATAATAAATATCATTCCAGTAATACCGCTTGCAAAACCAATTATTGCAGGGGTCTGGCTTATCCGCTTAAAGAATACCCCAAGCAAAAATATGCCAAGCAATCCGCCATACGTAAATGATGCGATAGTTAGTCCAAGCACTACCACCGCCTGAGATGAATTCATAAACAGGAATGCTGAGAGTATCAGTACACCGCACCAAAACAGAGCAATAACTTTTGAAACCTTAAGAAGCTGTATTTCTGTTTTATCTTTCCCGAAGTACGGCTTATAGATATCTTCAACAAGTGTTGATGATAATGCGGATATTGAACCCGAAAGAGTTGACATAGCTGCGGCAAGCAGACCCGCTATTATTATACCCGATATACCGCTTGGCATATGGCTGATAATGAATTTGGGAAAAACTTCATCTGACTTCATTACTTCACCGTTAAAGAATATGTAAAGCAGTGAACCAATGAAGAGGAAGAGAGCGAATTGAAAGAATACAATAAACCCGCTTGTGATAAGAGCTTTTTGTGAGCTCTTGAGTGAATCAGTTGTAAGTAGTCTTTGTACAATTAACTGGTCAGTCCCATGAGAAGCCATTGAAAGAAAGCCCCCGCCAAGAACACTCGCTAATATAGTATATGGTTTGGTGAAGTCTAATGAGAAATCAAAAAAGTTCAGTTTGCCCTGTGCGCCGAGCTGCGAAATTGCTTCGCCAAAACCCACTGTCATTTTTCCGCTAAGCACATAAACAGCAAGTATTCCGCCGCCAATATAAATGAACATCTGTATAACATCTGTCCATATAACGGCTCTAACTCCGCCTAAATATGTATATACAAGCGTAATAACTGCGATTATAATAATAGAATATGTATATATCTGCCAATCGGGCGCACCGGCAAAAACATCCCACCCTTTTAATATTAACGCTAATGGAATAGCCGTTGCATACAGCCTTACACCATCGGCAAACACACGGGTCACCATAAACACGCTTGAGGCAACATTTTTTGTCTTTGCGCCAAAGCGTTTTCCCAGATAAGCGTAAGCAGTCAGCAGTTCACCTTCGTAATATTTTGGAAGCAGGAAGTAGCTGACAACTATTCTGCCGAGTATGTACCCAATTGCTATCTGCAGAAAGTTCAGGTTTCCAACGTACGCAACCCCGGGAACGCTTATAAAAGTGAGCGCGCTGGTTTCAGTGGCAACAATAGCAAAACACACAGCCCACCAGGGGATTGCTTTATCGCTCACAAAATAATCACGGGCAGATTTCTGCTTTCCGCCTTTAATGATACCATAAGCGGTAATTCCGCCCAGATATAGTATAACAATAATCAGATCTAGATAAGAAAAGTTCATCTGCAAATATATGAATTATATGACAATTAATTAAGGGTTAATATTTTATGATAAAATCTCTATCAAAGATAACCTCTTCTGCTTCAATTATTATCTTTAAGCCGCTTTGAAATTCGAACATAAGCGCATCTTCTTTGAAATCGTCATCATATGTTAATATTTGGGATAAACAATTATCTTCGGATAATGGCATTTCCGGATTTCTGGGTTGTACCTCATATCTTGTTACTCCTTTAAATATAAGGGCAATTAATCTAACTTCGTCAATGATATCGTTTTCCTTTAAGTATTGTATGTTGTCCTTATATTCATTTTTATTTTCCAAAAACCAGTTGCTCGGATATTTCCATACTAATTCAGCGGTTTGTAATTCTGTATTATATTTTGATTCTAAGAAATCTGCCATGTTATGCATATCATAGTAATGCTCTGATGTTTCAATTTCCGAAGAACAATTTTTGGGTTCTAATGGTTTTAGATTTGTGTACTTAATCTGGGGCACTTAGTTTGATTTAGTCAATATATAATAATTGCAAATATAGGGTTTATAAAATAAAAAAGCCTGCTTATTTCTTAAGCAGGCTTTTGCTATTTACTGTTTGTTGTTTGAGCTTAAGCAGGTGCTTCTTCTGTCTTAGCTTCGGGAGCTTTTCCCGGACCATCGCTGCTTTTTCCTGCTGCTTTTTCTTCATCTTCCATCACTGCTTTGTGGCTAAGTGATACCTTGCCGGTTGCCTTATCAATTTCAAGCACCTTTACGGTTATCATATCTCCGCGCTTAAGGACGTCTTCAACCTTGGCAACACGCTTCTTATCAATTTGTGAAATATGCAGCAGGCCTTCTTTGCCCGGTAGTATTTCAACAAATGCGCCGAAGTCAGTTGTCTTAACTACCTTGCCGTTATAGGTTTTACCTTTTTCCGGCAGTTCGGTTATTTTTCCAATCATAGCCTGTGCGATAGCTGCTGATTCACCCGAGAGTGCAGCAATTACCACTGTTCCATCGTCATCAATATTTATTTCTGCTCCTGACATTTCAATAATATGCCTGATATTTTTTCCGCCCGGTCCTATAACTGCGCCTATCATATCGATAGGTACCATCATAGTATAAAGGTGCGGTGCGAAATCTGAAATACTTGCTCTTGCTTCCGGCAAGGCTTCTTTCATAATGTTAAGGATATGAAGTCTGCCTGCTTTTGCCTGCTCGAGCGCTGTTTCCATTACTTCAAATGATACGCCTTTTATCTTTATATCCATCTGGAATCCTGTGATACCTTCAGTCGTTCCGCATACCTTGAAATCCATATCACCAAGGAAATCTTCATTACCCAAAATATCGCTAAGTACCGCAACTCTATCGCCTTCTTTTATAAGACCCATTGCAATACCTGCTACAGGGCGTTTTATATGAACACCGCCATCCATGAGCGCCAGTGTCCCTGCACAGACTGTAGCCATTGAAGATGACCCGTTTGATTCAAGTATATCAGATACTATCCTGATCGTGTACGGGAAATCTGCCTCTACAGGAAGCATTCCTTCAAGAGATCTCTCGGCTAAATGACCATGACCAATTTCGCGCCTTCCGGTTGAGCCGTATCTTCCGGTTTCACCGGTTGAAAATGGCGGGAAGTTATAATGAAGCATAAAACGCTTCTTGCCAACATCAAATAAACCGTCAATTATCTGCTGATCTGATTTTGTGCCAAGTGTCATTGAGGTTAAGCTCTGCGTTTCACCGCGGGTAAATAAAGCTGAACCGTGATTTCTTGGTAAATATCCAACTTCACATGTTATAGGTCTTATTTCTGTTGTTTTTCTTCCGTCTAGCCTTCTGCCTTCAGAAAGAATCATCTCTCTCATATCATAATACTGAATATCATCAAAGCATTTTGCTATCGCTTTATCCTGATCAGGGTATTTTTCCTTTAAGCTTTCGGTAATTGATTCATACAACTCTTTGTATTTCTGGCTTCTTTCATCTTTTGTTACATCGCTTCTGTGAATTTCGCCGATTGTTTTAGCTGCAAGCGCTTTCACTTCATCAACCAGAGCGGTGTTCTGTTCAGCGGGGGTTACAACGCGTTTTACAATATTGCGCTCGCCGGCTAATTCTTTCTGCATGGCGCAA
>JANPBV010000073.1:0-8500 GCA_031430615.1 Ignavibacteria bacterium
CTGCTCCTGCCACAGCAATTCTCCGAATGCCAATGTTACTCTAAGCATTGTTGGTCCAGATACTGTTTCACCGGGTCAGGTTGTTACCTATACTATATCAATGATTGGTGGACCACTTATCAGAGGAGGAATAGATATCGCAGCTCAGAACGGGACACTTGATACGATAGGAACAGAAGGAACAAGAAAAATAAGTGGAGAGATAACACACGCTCTGCCAAAAGCTCCCAGCGGCAGTATGGTGAGTTTTCAGTTTCGATATACCGCACCTGCTGCCACAGGAAAAGACACAATTTATGCCGTTGGAAACAGCGTCGATTTTACAGGAGGAACAAGTGGTGACCAGTGGAATCACATGATGAACAAAACACTTGTGATAAGAAATCCGGTTGGAATAATTAATAGTTCAGAGTTACCTAAAGCGTTTAATCTCGAGCAAAATTATCCAAATCCGTTTAACCCAACAACAAAAATTAAGTTTGCAATACCTCCACTTAATCTCTCCCTGTTAGGGGGAGACGGAGAGGGGGTCTTATTAAAAATTTACGATATGCTAGGTCGTGTAGTCGCAACACTTGTAAACGAACAACTCCCACCAAACACGTATGAGGTTGAGTTTAATGGTGCAAATCTTCCGAGTGGAATATACTACTATACTTTATCGGTCGGGGAATTTACAGAAACCAGAAAGGCGGTTTTAATAAAATAAAAAGTTTTATATACATATCACTTTGTTTTTGTTGCACACTCATTATTGTGGAGGCACAAACACAATTTCAAAAGACTATAGGGGGATCTGGCGGTGACTACGCATGGTCTGTAAAACAAGCCACAGTAGGGGGTTACACAGTTGCCGGTTATACCGATTCTTTTGGAGCAGGAGGCTATGATTTTTATATTGTCAAATTTGCAGGAAACACGATAGAGTGGAGCAGGGCTGTTGGAGGAGCAGGTATTGACATTGCACTTTCCATGGTAACAAGCATCGGCGGAGGTTATGTAATTGCAGGTGAAACAGAATCTTTTGGGGCAGGAAATTATGACGCATACATTGTAAGGCTTGATGATAACGGTACGCTTCTGTGGACTAAAACTTTTGGCGGAACAGGTAATGATTACGGTGAATCTATCATCAGGACTTCTGACGGAGGTTATGCTATAGGCGGATATACCAACTCATTTGGTATGGGAGATTATGACATGTATATCGCAAAGCTGGATTCCGGCGGGTCGTTACAGTGGACAAGAACTATCGGCAGCACTGGATATGACTATGCTTTATCCATAGCTCAAACAACAGACGGTGGTTATGTGCTTTTTGGCTCTACAGCAGCTTTTGGAGAGGGTTACAACGATTTTTACATAGCTAAGCTGGGTAGCGGCGGGTCGCTCGAGTGGACGAGAACAATCGGTGGAACAGGTGGAGACTATGGCTCTTATGTAATTCAAAGCAACGACGGGGGTTATTTGCTGGCAGGAGTTACCTTATCTTTTGGAGCGGGGCAATATGATATTTATATTGTAAAACTCAACAACAGCGGATTGCTTGAGTGGACAAGGACCATTGGCGGAGCAGACTTTGAATACCTCTTTTCCATAATACAAACAACAGACGGCGGTTATGCAATTGCAGGCTCAACAGAATCTTTTGGGGCAGGAGGAAGTGACGAATTCATAGTGAAACTTAACAGTGGCGGCTTCCTGCAGTGGGCGAGGACAGTTGGAGGATCGGGTGAAGATATTGCCCGCTCAATTATTCAGACATCAGGCGGGTATATATTAGCTGGCGAGACCGTATCATTTGGATCGGGGAATTATGATATGTTTGTTACAATGATTGATTCCGGGGGTTATACATGCGGAAACACTTTTTCATTATTACCCGCAGCCGGAACAGGGGGCATATTGGGAAACCCGGTATCATATACAACTTCTCCCATACTTTCAGTTTCTGCTCCCACCTCCTCCACATTCACCGGCGGAATACTAACCACCCTTTGCATTGTCGGCATTCAGCCAGTTTCAAGCGAAATACCAAGCCAATATTCATTATCTCAAAATTATCCAAATCCGTTTAACCCATCAACAAAAATAAAGTTTCAAGTACCCCCACTTAATCTCCCCCTAACAGGGGGAGACAGAGAGGGGGTCTTGTTTAAGATTTACGATATACTTGGTAAGGATGTTGTTACACTGGTTAACCAGCAGCTCAACCCCGGAATATACGAAGTTGAATGGAATGCTTCAAACTTTCCTAGCGGAATATATTTTTGCAAATTAATATCTAATGAGTTTTCACAAACTATTAAAATGATGCTGATTAAATAACAAGTTAAGTCCCGAGTACTCGGGACGAAATCCCGATTTGCGGGAATGTTGATGAAATAACTGGTATTATTCATAATTACAACTAAGGATTTGCTAAAATAGCTCAAAATATCGATGTAATTAAAAGTGATAAGGTCTTTGATAAGGTTTTTGCTAAGGTTTAAAATTATGTTAGTATTATTAAATTAACTTAATATTTCAATTATGAAACAGGTAAAAACATTTTTAAAGACCATAGCAATTACTCTGGTTATTCTAATCCTGGCTTTTTATTCTGATTTCTTCATCACATCCGCAGCTAATTCCGCCCATGCCTCTCTTAAGAGGACAAAGAAACCTTTTTCACAGAAGATGGAAGAGCTTGACGCGAGATGGGAATATGAATACGATATGCTCAAAGATCCTAAAACAGGAAAAATTCCACGCAATATCAGAGAAAGAGAAATTGAGTTTGCAAAGAAGATGCCTATAAGAGATGAGGGTGATGTAATGAATGTTTACTCAACTCTCGGTCCTACTAATCTTGGCGGAAGAACAAGAGCTTTTGCTTATGATAAAACCGATGCAGCAATTATGTTAGCAGGAGGCGTCAGCTCTGGAATATTCAGAAGCACAAATAGCGGAGCTAACTGGATAAATGTTACTCTCACAGGTGAGTTTCATAATGTTACTTCCCTTGCCCAAGACCCAAGGAGTGGCTCTACAAGTACATGGTATTATGGAACAGGCGAAGCTTCAGGTAACTCAGCAACATTAGGAGCTTTCTATTACGGAAATGGAATCTACAAATCAACAAACAATGGTTTAAACTGGTCTAAGCTTGCTGCAACTTCATCTACTTTAGAAACCTTCAGCTCACCTTTTGATTTTGTTCATAGAATTGTGGTCGATTCATCAACAGGTTATGTTTATGCAGCTTGCCAGCAAGTTGTTGAAAGATCAACCGATGGTGGTACAACATGGTCTATTGTTCTCGGGACATTTGCGGGCAGTACATCAACGGGACTAATGGATATTGTTTGCACAAGAACAGGACGGCTTTATTGTTCTTTCAGCGGAACAGAAAGTACGGGTCTTAATAACGGTGTATGGACCTCAACAACCGGTGCATCTGGAAGCTGGACACACATTGCAGGCACAGGTTCAGCAACAACACCTGCAGGATGGAATGCTGCCGGAAGCTATGGAAGAGTAGTTCTCGCGCTTGCTCCTTCTAATCAGGATATTTTATATGTGTTGTATTGGAATGGAACCACAAGCAGTTGTGCAGGAACACCTGCGCCGGAAGCTGATTTTTTTAAATGGACTCAGTCAACAACAACATGGGTTGATAGATCTGCGTTTTTACCAAACGAATCCGGATGCCTTGACGGCAATGACCCGTTTGCAGTTCAGACAGGATATGATTTAGTAGTTGCTGTAAAACCAGATGATGAAAATTTTGTTATCATCGGAGGAACAAATGCATACCGCTCAACAAATGGGTTTGCAACTACAGGAGCAACAACTCGAATAGGCGGGTATGCAAGTTCAGGAAGTTATTCACTATATGCAGGGCATCATCCTGATATTCATACTTTCGCATTTCATCCTACAACAAGTACAATAATGGTTTGTGGTGATGATGGAGGAATCCAAAGAACAAGTGATGTTACTGCAGGAACTGTTGCATGGACAAGTTTAAATAACGATTATACTACTTATCAATATTATCATATTGCTCTAAGTCCTGTATTAGGTTCTGCAATATCAATAGGCGGCACACAGGATAATGGTACAACTTATAATTCAACCGGGACAACCACACACACAGGAATTTTCGGAGGAGATGGCGTTTCTGTCGGTATTTCCGCGGGTAATGTTTATCATTACGTTGGTTTTCAGCTTGGTCCTATTTATAGAAGATTATCTACAGACCTTCCAAGTTTTGGAACTTCTATTAAACCAACCGGCTCAGGTACAGGCTTATTTGTAACAAAGTTTCACCTTGACCCGGATAACACTGAGTTTCTTTACTATGCAAATGGCTCATCACTATACAGAACAACATCTGCTTCAACTGTTACTTCTGGGTCGTGGACTTTAATGTCAGGTATATCTTCAACTATTTCGGGAACACCCGGGGCCGGTTCAATTTTTTCTTTTGCTACAACAAGAGGACCTTACTCTGGAAGTTCAAAATTATACATTGGTACCTCCGGCGGTAAATTATTCCGGGTAGATGACCCTGCAATGGTTCCTGCTGGGTTTATTCCTGCAGATATTACAACAGGTTTGCCGGCTGTTGGAACAATTAGTGGCATTGCTGTTGACCCATTAGATGATAAATTCATAATTGTTGTTTACGCTCCTTATGGAATGGCAAGCATCTTTCATTCTACCGATGCATCTGTTCCCTTTCCTGTATGGACAGGTGATGAAGGAACTTTATCTTTACCATCAATCAGGTCTTGCGCCATTATTAAACGTCTTGCAATGCCGACTGAATATTATGTTGGAACATCGGTTGGTTTATATAGCGCTACATCACTTTCTGGAGCAGCAACGGTATGGTCTCTCGAAGGTTCGGGCACAATTAAGCTTTCAGTTGTAAGCGGACTTGCTTACCGTCCAACAGATAATGGTTTTTTAATTGGGACTCATGGCAACGGAATGTTCTTAACTTATGTTACTGACCCGCTGCCTGTTGAGATATCTTCTTTCACTGTAAATGTGACCAACAGGGATGTAATTCTGAACTGGACTACATCAAATGAAATAAATAACGCTGGCTTTGAAATTGAAAGAAAGTTTACCGGTGATATGTGGAAGAAGATAGGATTTATAACAGGAAACGGTACAACAAATCAACCCGTTAATTACAGTTATACAGATAAAGGGCTTTTAACCGGTAATTACGGTTACAGACTAAAGCAAATTGATTACAATGGGAATTTTGAGTATCACAATTTAAACCATGATGTTTTTGTTGGTATTCCTGAAGTATTTGAAATGAGCCAGAACTATCCCAATCCTTCGAATCCAACTTCAAAGATAAATTACAGTATCCCGGTTACAGGGAAGGTTTTGCTGAAGATCTATGATATTACAGGAAAAGAAGTCGCAGTACTGGTAAATGAATTAAAAGATGCAGGTTTCCACACCGCAGAGTTTAACGGCTCCAATCTTGCCAGCGGAGTGTATTTTTATAAACTTACCTCTGGTGATTTCAGCCAAACAAAGAAGATGATCCTTGTGAAATAAGTATTCTAAATAATTAATTTTTACATTAATCCCGCTCACAATGCGGGATTTTTTATGTTGTTATTCGACTTTCTGTAATTATGCTATATAAAACCGGATCATATTATACCGTTGGTAAGGGATTTGAATGTATATTTCATTAATTTATTAAATTTTGTAAGTTTATTTAGACTTTTATACAAGCAGTTTTTCTAATATTTTTTTTATTTAAATTGTTCTTAAATGGAAATTACAGGCAAAATTACAGGAATTCCTTATAAACCAATTATCGGAGAAGAATTGGTTAAAATTGATGCCAAAGTTTTTAATATTAATACGTGTCCCTCATCATGCATAGTCTATAGTAAGGATTATTCATTCGCAATTTCTAAATGGGTTTCCCCTAAACGTACTCGCTCTTATCCTTATGAAAGAGTCTATAATACTTTAAAATCTTCAAAAAAAATAACTGTAATTCCAATAATCAAAGATGAAGGTGCTAAAGGGGATAGAGATTTTGTCCAATGGGATACAGTTTCTTTAATGTCTTTATTGGATGTTTTTGTGATTTTTGCTTACTACACAAAAGCAGAGAAAACCGCCCAAAAAATAACAAACCAAAAATTTAACAACAAATATATTCTTTCTAAAATCAAAGAAATAGAACAATATCATAGCTCGGCACTGCATTGGAATTTAAACTAGAAAAGCATTGAAAGAAAACTTAAAATATTGTTTATCCGAAATTGAGAAAATGCTTTTACGGTCTAAAACAAAAGTGATATTCCCAATTATTAGTTATGGTTTGATAAAAAAATATACTGAGGCTAAACAAGAATATTTCTCAGATAACGAAATAAAAACTTGCTACGAAAAATCAGTAAATTATTTTAAAAATTATCTTGGGCATTCTTTACACATTGGTGGCAAATATTACGATGCTTACCCATCAAGGAATTTACCTAAATATGGTGTATTAAAAGTAATTGATAATAAAAAATATTTTCTAACTGAACCATTTAAAAAATCTTCTTCTGATTTAATCATTATTATCCCACAACTCATAAAAGAGTACATCACAAATAAAATTGGGATAATCCCTAATCTTGGCAACATTAATGAACGACTTAATGTAGCAAAAGATAAAAACAAGTTCAGAGAGCTGTTATCTCTACAGATAGTTATCAACCCAGCTAATTTTGAGATATTCTCATTTGCTATTTTAAAAACTCATTTAGAAAAGTTTGCCTGCAAACTTTATAGAGATACCAGAACTTCAGCTCACGATAAAGGAGTAGATCTAAGTACAAATTTTGGAGTGGTATATCAAATCAAAAAATTGAAACTATTAAGTCAAAGTAGCGCTGACAATGTTTTTAAGGAACTAAAAACAAATTTTTCAGAAGATAGAATCAATGACGGAAATGTTGTCTTAGTGATTGATGATATTTCAAAAGATATAAAGAGCTTTCTCATCAACATGAAAATCCAGTCATTATCAAAAGAGGATATACTAAACTTGGCTTCATTGTTAGAAATTGAAGAAAGATTAAAAGTTTTAAGAGTTGTGTTTGATGAATTTTCAAGAGAATATAAAAGCGATATTTAATGAAAAAGAAAATACCTGGTAATAGGTACGATTTCATAGTCAAACTTCAAAAGATAGAGAAAATTCATCTTTTTGAAATTCTAAGTGTTTGTAAAAAGGATAACAAAAAATCTACTATCACAAATCTGAATTTTCTAATTTCAGAATTGATTGCCCCTATTTTGAATACTAATGATATACATTCCACTTTATGTGTCAATAAACAGCAAGCTGAGATGCTATTTTCAAAATCACTTAATCTTTTTAATGACAAAATATTGATTAAATATCTTGAAAAACATCTGGATGTGGATAGAGGTTACGGTGGTTGGAATTCTAACTTCAAGATTTAGAAATAGCAGCATTTTGTATACAATCGGCTAACGTTCCCTGGGACTTAACTTATGGAATGAGAAATATTACTGAAGATTCAAATCAAATTGGTAAGGAATTGTTTATTTCAAATTATTTAGAGGTATTGCCTGGTAACTTACCAGTAAAGCAAATATCATTATTTAATTATTAGTCCCGCTTGCGGGAATTTTGCTTAAATAATAAAAGTTACAACTCATCCGATGACTTCAAGCGTGACTGCTGGTGCAGTCATCGGATGAGTTAAAGTGATTTTTATTTCTTAAATAATTAAAATTTATCTTTCTAAATTTGTAAATTATGAATAGAAATATTAAGATTCTCTTAGGCACTTCAATACTCATCCATTCAGGGGTTAACTTTCTCTCGCCAATCTTCGCAATTTATATCGGAAAAATTGGCGGCACAATGCTTGATGCAGGTGTGGCAGTAGGTATTTATGCTATTCTAAAAGGCTTATTCTATTTTATTTTCAAAAATATCAAAGAAGATAAAATAAGCAAGAAGGTTATGATATCATCCGGATATTTTATTATGGGTATCGGGTATTTCCTTTATCTGTTTGCAAGTATGCCAATGCATATTTATTTCATCCAGGCAATTTTATCAATAGGTGAAACGATCATAACACCATCGTGGAGTGCAGTCATTGCAATATCTCTCCAAAAAGGAAAAGAGCGTCACATTTACTCAAATTTTTACGGCTATCGTTCATTGTTTGAAGGTGCTGCAGCAATCACAGGTGGGTTATTCGCTATGGCGTTCGGTTTCAACACCGTTTTCATTATGATGTTCACTTTTGCCATTCTATCCAGCATCCTTTCTTTATTTATAAATGAGGATAAAAACCCAGCTAATACTGTATAATTCTCCCTTTGTTGGTGATAATACAAACTAAGGGATTTGCAGTTGATTATTTTTTCTTTCTCCGCGTCTTTGCGACTTTGCGTGCAATTCGCTTGACTTCTTTTCAGCGGGATTGAAAGTTGT
>JANPBV010000074.1:0-15956 GCA_031430615.1 Ignavibacteria bacterium
GTACCTAATAAAATTGCGAGCTTTGTTCTGCCGCTTGGTACAACTGTGAACATGGATGGTACTGCGCTATACCAGGCAGTTGCAACAGTTTTCATAGCGCAGGTTTTTGGTTTTGAGCTTAATTTGACCCAGCAGTTAACTATCGTATTAACCGCAGCTCTCGCTGCAGTAGGTACTGCGCCTGTTCCGGGGGTTGGCTTGCTGATGCTTATTATAGTACTAAAATCAGTTGGCGTACCAGAAGAAGGAATTGCGCTCATTATTGGCGTTGACCGTTTCCTTGATATGTGCCGCACAGTGCCTAATGTTCTGGCTGATTCATTGGCATGCGTGGTAATTGCCTCAAGCGAGGGCGAGCTTGGCGAGATAAATCCGGATGCAGAGTATGATGGAGCAATGTAGTAAGGCAAAAGGGAAAAGTAAAAAGGCAAAAAAAGCAAAAGTAAAAAGCAAACAAAGCAAAAGTAAAAAGGCAGAAGGCAAAAAAAAGAATCTAATAAATAAATAATTTTATAATGTTAAAACTCAATCATAAAAAACTAATAGCTTGGGAAAAAAGTTTGAACTTAATCAGGGAAGTTTATCAATTAACTAAAAAGTTACCCAAAGAGGAACAATATGTTTTAACTTCACAATTAAGAAGAGCATCAGTTTCAGTCGCTTCTAACATCGCTGAAGGCGCATCCAGGAAATCTACAATTGAAAGAAGAAGATTCTATCAGATATCAAGATCCTCATCAGTTGAAATAGATACACAAATTGAGATCTGCAAGCTTTTAGAATATTTTAAAGAAAACGAATTAACTGAATTAGATGCCGAATTAAACAATGTGTTTGCTTTACTAACCGCTATGATCAACAATACAAAATAAATGATAATTTACTCTTTGATTTCTACTAATTTTATTACTTTCTCTCTTTGCTTTTTACAGTTTTTTTGCCTTTTTATTTTTGCCATTAATTAATTAAATTACTTTTGCCTTTTTATAAATTAAATTACATTTGCCAATAGTCAAACCAATCAATTACAAATATAAAAGTTTAATGCAATTAAAAGGATTAACACAAACCGAAGTAAACGAAAAAATCTCCAAAGGGCAAATCAATCGCTCTTCGGTAACCAAGACTAAAAAGATAAGAGAAATTTTAATTGAAAATGTTTTTTCTATTTTTAATTTAGTAATTACTTCTGTAATTCTTTTTCTTTTATACTTCTATATTCGCACCGGTGATACCCGCTTATTATATGATACTATTGGCACAACATTTGTTATCTCACTGAACACATTCATTGCCGTTTACCAGGAAATAAGAGCTAAAAGAGCGCTTGATAAGGTAAGCTTATTATTAAAACGTGAAGTCAAAGTTATTCGGGATGGCAAAGAGCAATCAATTGCTCACAGTGATATTGTTGTTGATGATATTATAGTACTAGAGCGCGGCGACCAGGTAATTGTAGACGGCAGTGTGGTTGAATCCAACAAACTAGAAATTGATGAATCACTCTTAACAGGCGAATCATTGCCGGTAAATAAGAAAAACGGCGATGAAGTCCTATCAGGCAGCTTTTGTATTTCAGGTAACGGCTATTACAAAGCTGAAAAAGTAGGTGATAACAGTTATGCCAATGAAATAACCAAAACCGCAAAGAAGTTTAAAATGAATCTCTCACCCCTGCAGGTAAAACTTAATTTCATAGTTAAAGTTCTATTTTCAACTGCCATATTTCTTGTGATACTTGAAATTATACGCAACCCAAACGGATTTTCTGACCTGGATTTCATCAGAAGAATTTCAACCATAATGCTTTCGCTTATTCCCCAGGGACTTGTGTTAATGGCATCAGTAACATTTGCGCTGGGTATATATAGAATAAGTAAAATAGGTGCGATAATCCAAAAGCTTAACGCTATTGAATCTTTTGCCAATGTAAAAATAGTATGTACTGATAAAACCGGAACCCTAACTCAGAACAAACTTGCAGTAAACAGGATAACTCCACTAACCACTAAATACACAAAAGAACAAATTGAAGAATTACTCGGCACTTATGCTAAACTTTCATCTGATAAAAACGCAACACTCAGAACTCTGGAAATATATAAACCATCCGAGAATGCAAATGTAGTTGAAGAAATACCTTTCAGCTCAGAAAATAAAATGAGCCTTTTACAAATAACAAAGAATAAAGAGCAAATATCAAATAATGAATCCGTCAAAGCCGGATTTCGACCAGACAATAGCAGGTCTCAACAATTAACAATTGTGTTTGGAGGGTATGATATATTAAATGAAAAATCGATAAGCAAAGAAGACGCAGAAGAAATATTTAACAAAGATGGTTTAAAGATATACCGAAATTTGTTGTTTGGAATTGAAACCTCAGGAAGGTCACTGAAAGAGCTTGAAGAGAATCTTGAATCAGTAAAAATTGAACCAATATGTATTGTATCAATTACTGACCAGGTGCGCGGTGATGTGATGGATGCAATAAACCTTTTCCATAAAAATAATATCGAAATAAAAATACTCTCTGGTGATAATGCCTTTGCAATACAGGCAGTCGCAAAAGAAATTGGCTGGGATATTAAAGATGATGAGCTTATAACAGGCAGTGAAATTGAAGCTGCAAGTGATAATGATATTTTCAGGCTCATTATGGAAAAGAAAATATTTGCAAGACTTAAGCCTGAACACAAGCTCAGGATTATCAAAACTCTCCGCAAAGAGAAAATATACACGGCTATGATAGGTGATGGTGTTAACGACCTGCCCGCTATTAAGGAATCAGATATGGGCATTGCAATGGAAGAAGGAAGCCAGATAACCAAAGAGGTAGCTGATATAGTTCTGCTTAAGAATAAATTCGCGCTTCTGCCTAGCATATTTGATGAAGGTAATAAGATTGTAAATACAGTAAGCTCGGTAGCAAAGTTATTTTTAACAAAGAACTTTATGGTAATTTACTTTACAATTCTTTCTATGTTCTTTGCATTTGAATTCCCTTTAACACCGCGCAGGGTTTCATTAATAAATATTTTCTCAATCGGACTGCCCTCTTTTATAATTGCCCTTAGGAATACTAATGTCAGTAGAATAAGCAATTTTACAAAAGAGCTATTCAGCTTTGTGCTCATTTCAGCGGGAATACTTGTGACTGCATCATATGTTGGACAGATATTCACAGAAAAATACAATGGGTTTACACCTGAAGATATTCAGATGGTGATGCTTTCTATTATGATAATAATTACATGTGTTAATTTCCTTTCAGTGGTTGCCCATAAGAATGAAAAGAATTTGAAGCTCTATATACTATACGCAATTGGTTTGGTTGGTTTATATTCATTCCTTTCAATGACACAAATTCAGTTTGTACTTATTCACTGGATAAAGACATTCTATGAAATTTCATATCTCCCAAAGATATATTGGGGTTTAACATTTATAATTGCGTTTATATCAGCTGCTGTACTTTTTGCTGTTCAGAAAGCCAGAGAAAAATTTATTTCTTCAAACAATTAATTGAAACTTAAACTACATACTCAGATACTCATTGGATTTATACTTGGAATTGCCTTTGGCGCGTATTTCAGTGTAGACCATCACAGCATACAGATATCATACAAAGACCTAAATGAAGATATTAATAACTGGACTCAGGTTTCGTTTGTTAAGGGTGATTCAGTTTTAATAAGCTTTGGTGAAAATTCACAAAGCGGAATAATTAAATATTTTGAATCACTCAAAAAAGATAATAAGCTTAATGCAATTAAGATAATTGCTAAGTACCAAGGGTCAAATGAAACCAAAACCTACGAAGAATTAAAATCTCTGAGTAAACAAAGTTCAATTGGAGTTGAGATAAAACCAATTGGAGAAATATTCATACGTTTACTTAACATGATAGCTGTACCATTGGTACTGGCTTCATTGATAGTTGGCGCTGCTTCACTCCACGATATAAAACATCTTGCAAAGCTGGGCGGAAAGCTCATGGTACTATTCCTTATAACTGCCGCCATTTCAGTGGCTTTAGGACAAGTTTTAGCCGTTGTAATACAGCCAGGTTCCAGAATGTCACCTGAAGCAAAAACTCAATTGATAGAAGCATATAAAGACGAAATAAAAGACCCGTTAAAGCAGGAATTTAAAGTTGATATGGTGGATTTTATTGTTAATATCGTTCCAAAGAATCCGTTTAAGGGTTTGGCTGAAGGCGACTTTCTGCAGATTGTTTTTTTTGCATTATTAACAGGGCTTGTGCTTTGCTACATTCCAAAGGAACGCGCAAAACCGGTCATAGCATTCTTTGAAGGCATTACACAGGCAATGATAAAACTGGTTGAAAAAGTAATCTTAATAGCGCCTTTGGCGGTATTTGCATTAATTTCTGCCACGGTAGCAGAATTTGGTTTTGAAATTCTAGGCACACTGTTTTGGTATGCCCTAACGGCAATACTGGCTTTGGTAATTGTTACATTTGTTCTGTATCCGGCTATTGTAAGGATATTCGCTAAAGTATCACCAATAGATTTCTTCCTGGCGCAAAAGCAGGTGCTGGCTGTTGCTTTCACAACAAGCTCATCATCAGCAACACTGCCTGTAACAATTGATGTCACCGAAAACAGGCTTGGTGTGCCTAACAAAATTGCAAGCTTCGTTCTGCCAATTGGCACAACAATTAATAAAGATGGCACTGCATTATACCAGGCAGTCGCAGCAATATTCATTGCGCAGGTTTACGGAATTGACCTTTCCTTTGCTCAGCAGATATCTATTTTCATTACATGTATTATTACAGGTGCAGCAACGGCTCCAGTAGCAGGCGCGGGATTGATAATGCTTGTAGTTGTATTAAATGCAGTAGGTCTGCCAACAGAAGGTATTGCGTTAATAGTTGGTGTTGATAGATTGATAAACATGTGCCGCACTACCACAAATGTTGTAGGTGATACAATGGCAAGTGTTGTCCTCGCAAAAAGTGAGGGTGTGCTTGGTGAAATTAAAACAAAAGATTAAAAAAGAAAAGTTTATAAGAAATTATGAAAGATAATTATTTCGGAACAATCATAGATGACCCATTCAGATGGCTTGAGGAGATAGACTCACCTGAGACTAAAAAATGGATCGAAGAACAGAATAAGCAAACGGATGAATATCTTTCAAAGATTCCATTTAGAGAGAATATACGAAAAAGGCTTACCGAATTATTCAATTACCCAAGACTTTCCTTGCCATTTAAATCAGGTAATAATTATTTTTTCCTGAAAAATGAGGGCTTGCAGGCTCAAAGTATTCTTTATATTCAAAAAGGTATTGAAGTAGAGTCTAAAGTTTTTATTGACCCTAACAAATTTTCTGATGACGGAACAATAGCGCTACTGGATATGAATCCTTCAAACGACGGAAAATACCTGGCATATTCTGTTACAACAAGCGGCTCTGATTGGCTTGAAATATATGTTATTGAAATCGAATCAGGAAAAATATTATCTGATAAAATTGAACGGGTAAAGTTCTCAGGAGCTAATTGGTTTAAAGAGGGCTTCTTTTATAATAAGTATGATCAATCTACTGAGGAAAATAAATACACATCGCTGAATGAATACCAGATGGTTTATTACCATAAATTAGGAACACCGCAAAGTGAAGATATACTGGTACATAAAGATGAAAGCAGCCCATTAAGATCATATTGGTTATCAGCTTCAGCGGATGAAAGATTCTTATTCCTGAATGTTTACGAAAACGGCAAGAAAGGTTCACAGTTATTTTTTAAATCCTCAGATCTGCTTAAGGGAAAATTCACTCCTTTGACAGATGATAAATTTGAATACTATTCATACTATATTCAGAATTTTGAGAACGAAATATACTTGTTTACCAACGAAAATGCCCCGAATGGAAAAGTAATAAAAGCTGATACCGATAATTTAACAGCTCCAAGTTTAACCGTATTACCTGAGGATGATTATCCCATAAGCAATATCGGCATTACCGGAAATAAGATCATTGCCGGTTATATGGTGGATGTAATTAATAAAGTAAGTGTGTTTACTCTAGGCGGTAAATACATGTATGATGTAAAATTACCGGGTCAAGGATGTGTTACAGGGTTTTCATGCAAAACAATTGATGAGGATATAACTTTCTTTACATATGAATCACTTGTAACACCACCTGAAATTTATATTTATGATATTAATAAAAATACTTCGCAATTGTTTCATAGATCAGTAGTTAATTTCAATCCTGATGATTTTGAATCAAAATTGATTTTTTTAAACAGCAAAGATAAAACAAGAATCCCGATGTTCATTGCTCACAAAAAAGGTATTACGCAAAACGGGAATAACCCGGTATATCTATACAGCTATGGCGGGTTTAATATAAGTATGAACCCGGTATTTTCAGATTCCCGGATATTATTAATGGAAAATGGATGTATTTTCGCAATGCCATGTATAAGGGGCGGAGGCGAGTATGGCGAGAACTGGCATGAAGCGGGTATGCTAAAGAAGAAGCAAAACGTTTTTGATGATTTTATTTCTGCTGCTGAATATCTAATAAAAGAAAAATATACAAATCCTTCAAAACTCGCAATCGCAGGCGGCTCAAACGGCGGTTTGCTAATTGGAGCTGTATTGAATCAAAGACCTGAGCTCTTCAGGGTGGCATTCCCCGCTGTTGGTGTTATGGATATGCTGAGATTCCAGAAATTTTCAATTGGTTCTTCGTGGGTAAAAGAGTACGGCTCAAGCGAAGATGAAGAGATGTTTAAATATATTTTCAAGTATTCACCACTTCATAATATTACTGGTGATAAACCTTATCCTGCAATATTGGTTTTGACATCAGATCATGATGACAGAGTCGTTCCTTCGCATTCTTATAAATATACAGCAACACTGCAGAAAATTTATAAAGGAAATAATCCAATATTTATAAGGGTAGAAACAAAAGCGGGTCATGGATTCGGGAAACCTGTTTACAAACAAATTAATGAGCAAACTGATGTTTGGTCATTTATGTTTTATAATATGGGTTTAATACCTGAATATTAATTTACCTTCCACCTATAAACCGTTCTTTAGGAATGTATAATTTATGACCCATTGGAAAAGTCATTTCGATACCATCGTTATTCCAAATAACCCTTGTCTTCTTGATTTCATCATCACTTCCGGGAGTTGGGTCAAGATAATTTATTACATGTCCGTAAGTTTTATCACCTTTTCTTGATATCATAATAATATAATTAGAGCTTAGCGGCTGCCTCTGTTTGATTACGCTTAATGTATACGGATCATATGAATTATATTTGATATAATCACCCTGTGATGATTCCATAATAACTCTATCACTAATAGTAAAACCCATAACCTGGAATAATGTAATTAAAATCAGAATACCTGTAATTAATCCTGCTGCCAAAGCAGCAAATGCCATTTTTTTCATAATTTTATTGAGGTTACTTCCAGAGGGCTATGCAAATTACAACTTCATAGTGAATTATTCAACGTTCTTATAAATCATTTTGCAATAATTTTCATTTTCCTCAGCAATCTCAAATCCATTCTTTATATAAAATTCTTTTGCCCGGGTATTTACTTTCAATACCTGTAGCATAATAGATTTTTTTTCACTATGAGCAGTTTGAATAATATCCTTCATCACACGAGAGCCTATTTTGTAATTCTGAAACTCTTCTAAGATATATAAACCATGAACATAGATATTTCCATTTTCAATAACACATTCAAACACGCCAACGGGCTTACTTTCAACTTCAATTATCTGCATTATATCAGTATCAAAATCCTCAATGTGCTGTTTCATTTCTTTATCCTCATCCCAGCCTTTGGATTCTGAAATGTATTTCATCATTGCATCCCTTCTTATTTCAAAAGAAAGCTCAATATCACCGGAAGAAGTTTTTCTTAATTTATAGTTTTTCATTAATTATGTATCTTTCCAGTTCCACCACTTAAGCTTTTCAGGGTCATGTTTTTTGGTATTGGCAAAATATACCGCACATCTGAAGACATAAAGCAGACAATGGTCCTGTACGACTCCGGCTTTTATATTAGACTTATTATATAATACTTCAGGATTTTTATTCTTTAGGTCACTTACAGAATTTATCCCAATATCAAGTAAGTCCCTGGCTATTGAGCTCCCTACCCCCGGGATTGTCATAAGTTCTTTAAGTTGTTCTTTACTATGAGTATTCATATTAAACTTATTTTGAAATATAATTGGTTTGCATAATCTCAAAAATAACATAATTTTATATGAATTATAGCATTAAAAGTGTTAAGTATGGATTCTTCGCTTCGCTCAGAATTTTGTAAATGCGACTTTTTTATATCTCAAAGCATCATATTATCAGTGAACCGGTTTATTAACGTTAATAAGGCAAATGCCCATAGATTCAGGTAAATTTACGATTTTATTGAAGCCTCATTACAATGATGCTCTGAAGTATTCAAGGGCTCTATGCTCAACGTGGTCAGCTGATGACGCAAAAGATGTTTTACAGCAGTCATTTCTGCTGGCGCTTGAAAACTTTGGGAGTTTAAAAGATATATCAAAGTTTCGTTCATGGTTCTTTAAAATTATAACTACAACGTTTTATTCTTCCATTAGAAAGCATTTCTGGAAAAAATTTCTGCCATTGGATGATGCTAAATCTGTAACAGATGATCTGCCGGATGTTTTTGATAGAGCCGAGCAGACAGAAAACAGGATAATACTCAACAGGGCTTTATCAAGACTTTCAAAAAAAGAACGCTCAGCGATACTGTTATTTGAAATCGCTGATTTTTCAATTGAAGAAATTAAAACTATTCAGAGTGAAAATAGCTTATCAGCGGTAAAATCAAGGTTAAGCAGGGCAAGAATGAAACTAAGGAAATATATAACAGAGCAGGAAAAATTTTTAGTCCGTGAGGATAGTTCTTACGGAAATATTAACGGAGATCTGGAAAATGAAACACTCAATCTCATTGCAGAAATCAGAACAGAACGTTAACATGGAAAATAAAGCAAACATGGTTAATAACACCACAGAGCAAAACGAAAATATATCATTGGAGTATCACCTAAATCAGGTTAAGCAGGAAGACTACCAGGGAACTTTTCCAAAAGTAGAAAACTGGCTCTATAGATCCGGCATTCAGCTTTCAAATCAAAATCAATTAAACGAAAGCCAAAATCAATTAAACGAAAGGAAGCTCCAAAAGATGAAGAATTTCTTTTTTGCGCACAAGTTAAGGCTTGTTTATACAATAGTAGCTCTCGCTTTGGTAATAGGCGCCTGCAACATGCCTGTTACCCAAACAGAATCAGCCGGCAAGATGGTAACAATGGTAGTTCCGGCAGATAACACCGGTTTTCAGGAAAAAATGAACGCACTTCCGTGGATGAAAAATGCCCAGGTCACATCAAATGAAAATACAGATAACGGGGTAAAACAAACTCTTTACAGAATAGTATTACCAAATACTACTGAAGAACAGGTAAAAAATTACTGCAAAGAGCTAGAAGCAATTGGCGGAATAACTACAATTAAAATAACGCCAATGGATTATGATGTTAAGCGACCTCTTTACTCCGCCGCGCTTCATAATTTCTTCAGTATTAATATCGATGCAACGGGAATGAGCGATGAAGAGCTTAAAAATGAAATGGAACGCAAGCTTAAAGAACAGGGTATTGATATGAAGTTCAAATTGAGTACAGGACCGGACGGCAGAAGAGACATTATGGTTGAAAGAGACGGGGAAATTAACGCTAACAAAGAACCGCAGTCATTTGAAATGAACATTGAAGATAATAATGGCAAAGAAAATATTAAACTTATGACAAAAAAAGCTGACCCTAAGCAGTTTGAAGGTAAAACAGATGATGAGATAAGAGAAATGGTGAAGAAGGACTTTAATAACCCTGAACTGAAAGACAGTGATATTATAATTGATAGATCAGGCAAAGAAGTGCAGGTTAAAATTGAAATGAATAAAAAAGAAATAAAATAATTTAAATTTGCGATTATAAAAAAAGCCCGTCAATAATTTTGACGGGCTTTTTGATTTAGAGCAAAGATCTAATTACCGCCGCGGAATTCCCTATCAATAACATCAAATTCACCCGGATAGGTTATTGGTCCAATTACTGTGCTGACTGTAGGTTTAACTTTTAATGTAATACGCGATGAAGAACCGCTCTTTCCGCCTAAAGCAAGCGCTAGATTAATTACATCATTATAATTGTTACCAAAGAATTTTAGAAGATCAAACGACATACCAATTGGTATGTTTGTAGTAGAGCCAACCCCCGGTACCGAAATATTACCAACATTCCCTGTAATTGTTTCATTGTTATCAATAAACAATCTCCATGCGAGGTTTTCAATTACAGCGGCTGATTGTTTTGTACCGCCTGTGCCATCATTTGGGTTCTTAGCAAGTACATTGAGGGTAAATTCTACAGGCAGCTTACCTGATGTAAATGCTGCAAGCAGGTTCGCCGCATCTAAAAGCCCTATGTTTGATATCGAAGAAAAGTTTGAAAGCGGCACGTTTGCGACTTTCATTCCGGTAACTTTATCAAGCTTGAACTGAAGGCGCTGTATGTTTGCAATAGCATCCATTAACCCTGAGCATCCTAAATTCATGAACGCAAAAGCTACTAAAATCCCGGTTAATACCGGTTTGTACAGTTTTTTCATTTTAATATATATTTTTTTATTGTTAAAATAATTGCATTATTTCTAAAATCTTTAAAATCCAAATAGTAGACCAGCATTGAACTGGATTGTTGCTATTGACCTGCTGTTACCAATCGGATGTTTACTGTTTGTTGCGCTGTAATTGGGGTCAGCGGCATCATTCAGTTCAGTATATGCATCATTTCTATCGTTTGAATTTGTTAATCCGTCATAACTCTTACCAAAGAGGTTAATTAAATTATATCTCAGGCTGAGATCAAGCGTAAATGTTTTTCCAAAACCTATTTCCGCGCCGACTGCAAAACCCAATCCTGTTCTAGATGCTGATTTGATGCTTTTTTCACCCGATGAAACTTCAGATGTGCCCTGGAAATTATAAGTACCGCTTATAGTTGAAAAAAGAAGATCAATTCCGGCATAAGGCTTTATGGGACTAAGTGGAATTCCAAAGCCGAATTCTGTACCTATAGTAAACATAAATAAATTATTCTTTATCTCTAATGTACTGTTTGGCTTAGTTGGATCCGCATTACCGCTGTTATCCAGCGAAGCATAACTTATGGAAAGTCTTCCATTCAACGGGCCAAACTGAATTTTGCCCATAACGCCATAATTAAGTCCTGATCTCATGCCGTATTTTGTCCCTGCATAAAAATCCTTTGCGTCACCGCTATAATCTACTGTTGGTGAAGTTAAACCTACTAAGGGTCCAAGCCTGATACTTATCTGAGAATATGAAGTATTAGCAACAAAACAAAAAACGAGAGTTAATAGAAGTAATATTTTTTTCATATGTAATTAGTTTTTAAATGACAATATAAAGATATGAAAATTAAATATGGCATTCAAAATAGAATTAAATACCAAAAATATAGAGATGAAAGTATTTAACTATCATTCTTAAAATTTGTAATCAAACCCAAGTTCTATGGTACTGAGATCAAAATTCCCAAGCCCAAGCCTTAACACACCTGCTGCTTTCTTAGTAAAGAAATACCTAAAACCACCTTGTCCCCACATAAATAAACCGCTTTTATATGTCTGGTCATAGCCAATTATCGAAACATTATCGTAAGCTGTGTATTTAGTGCTTACATTGTTATAACCAACCACAAGACCTACAAACGGAACAAATTTACCTGAAGCTATTTGGTTGAAGTTATAATTAACCTGTCCGCCTAATGTAATATTAGAATATTTTAAATTTACAGTTTTGTTAAGAATATCTTCCGAGTATGTCCAAAACCTTGTCATTGCGCCAATTCCAAATATACCAATCCCTGCCGGTGGCAGCTCATATTCATAATTACCTCCAAAGATAACATTTGCTGATTTACTTGAAAAGCCAAGAGTAACCCCAGCAAGATGATTACCTTCCTTTAATTGTGAATAATTTTGTGTTAAATTGAAAAACAGAATTACGGATATTACGAGGAAGTATTTCATGGAAACTCCTGTTATTGTAGTTTTGTTAGTTCAAATATAATAGATAGAATTTCAGCATTCAATAAACATACAAAAATAACCAATTAATAGTTATCAATTTTGAAGTATACTACTTTAATAATAGTTTTCTTAATAATTCCCTTTTCAATATTTTCTCAAGCCTCAAGTAATATGAGAATGCTTGCAAATATTAATAATCATCATTCCGATGGTGAGTATTCAGCATGCTGGGGTTACACATCTCCTGAAGGAAAAGAGTACGGGATACTGGGATGCGCTAAAGGAACTTCATTTATTGATATCTCCGATACAAATAATATTTATGAAGCTGCCTATTTACCGGGATTAAACCTTCCTTCCTGCTGCCGAGAAATGAAAGTTTTTTCACACTATGCATATGTTGTTGCAGATGGTATAGCAAGCGGTTTACAGATAATTGACTTACAATATCTTCCTGATTCTGTTCATTTGGTTAATACTTTTTATTACGGTGATTTCACCATGGGGCATACAATCTCAATTGAAGGACCTTTTCTTTACATTAATGCCGGAGATTATAATATTGGCGGGGTGTTTGTTTTAGATCTGAGCAATGACCCAACCCACCCTGTAAAACGCGGTGAATGGGAAGATTATGTTGTACATGATTCCCGTATTATAAATGATACAATTTTTGCCTGTAATATTTATAATCCACCCGGAAGAATTTCCGTAATTGATGCAAGAAATAAAGATAACCTTGTTACCATTGGGTATTGGGAAAATGTTCCAAACCCGGGACCTCATAATATTGCAATTTCACAAAACCGAAAGTATGCTTTTGTTACTGATGAAATTGGCGGCAATCCAAGGTATCTAAAAATATGGGATATATCAAATCTGAATAATGTTGTTAAAATTGCCGAGTGGCATCCAACAGGAATTACAACTTCTATCATTCATAATGTTGAATTATTTGGCAGGTATTTATTCGCAGCGCATTATACGGCGGGTTTAAGGGTTGTGGATGTTAGCAATCCATTTGGACCGGTTGAGGCTGCCTTTTATGATACATTTCCTGCTGATGATGGCTTTACATATGAAGGCTGCTGGGGACCGTATATATTTAATTCAGAAAAAATAATTGCTTCTGATAGAGCAACCGGACTTTATGTTTTCAGAACTGACTTCCCGTTGAAAGATAAAAACCCGGTAATCGCCGAAAGATTTTCTTTAGGACAAAATTATCCTAACCCGTTTAATCCGGTTACTACAATTAATTACTCGCTTAAGTTTGATAGTTATGTTACATTGAAAGTTTACGATGCAGTTGGAAGGCTTGTTTCAACCATTATTGACGGAAATGTACAAAGCGGTAACCGCTCAATTACTTATGACGCAAAATTTCTGGCAAGCGGTGTATATTTCTATAACATGATCGCGACTTATAATGAGGGAGTTACTAAAGTTTTTAATGAATCAAGTAAAATGATAGTTCTAAAATAATTTTTCATTGAGTACAATTAATCAGCAGATTTTCAGTTTAATAAACGGAAAAAAATTAATATTAAGAACAACCCTTATAAAAGATGCCTCTCAAATTGTAAAGTTAATGAGAGATATTGTTAATGAAGGTCCCTTCACTCTGGCTTAACCGGACGAGTATAAATCCACAATTAAATCTGAAGCAAAAAAAATTAATCGGTTCAAAGAAGCACCTGGTAAAATTTATCTGGTCGCTGAGGTAAAAAATGAAATTTCAGGTTTTATTTCATATGATAACTGGGATACAAGAAGAACTTTTCATACAGGATTATTTTCCGTTTTCATAAAAAAGAAATGGCGCTCAAAAGGGAATTGGAAAAATTTTGATAAACGGTATGCTTGAGTGGGGTAAATTTAATACAGTAAATAAGAAAATATCACTTGCGGTATTTTCAACAAACAAGAATGCAATTGCTTTATATAAAAAGCTTGGATTTAAGCAAGAAGGCAGATGTCTTGGTGACATGATAATCAACGGGAAATACGTTGATAGTATACTTATGTACAAATACACTAAATAATTATATTTAAGTTGCATTGTTTTTACATAACTTTATGAAAATAGGTGTTGACACACATAATGTTTTGTATTATATTTGTTGCAACAAATAATGTTAGAACACATTAAATAAAGAGAAATGGGTGAAGCGCTTAAAAAATGGTTAAAGTTGAGTAAGGAGCTTGGACTTCGTGAGGAGGTTGACCTGAACTTAAGAGTTGCTGTAACATTGCTGGATCAAAAATTTGATAAGATAATTGAACCATTCGAAATTACAGGCGCTCAGTACAATGTACTCAGGATATTAAAAGGTGTTCACCCTGAAGGGCACGCAAGATGCGAAATAGCTACAAGAATGATAGAAAGAGCTTCTGATATAACGAGAATAACTGACAGGCTTGAAAAACAGGGCTTGGTAGTAAGAGATAGGACAAAAGAAGACAGAAGGATTTCAATAACAAAAATTACTGAAAAAGGAATTGAACTGGTTGATAGAATGAAACCTTTGATTGAAAAGGAACATATTCAAAATACAAAAGGATTAACAGATGAAGAATGCAGGCAGCTTTCAATACTTCTTGAGAAATTATATGCAGATAAGATTTAAAAAAATTTAACAATATATGTGTTTAAACAAATTTTTTTTATACAGGGTTTTAAGAAAAATTGTACCCAGTAAGTAACTAAATAAAAAGATAATAATACATTTGAAAACTACAGTTCATAAAGCGGAATCACGCGGAAATGCAGATCACGGCTGGTTAAACAGCTATCACACTTTCAGCTTTGCAAACTATTATAACCCTGAAAGAGAAAGATTCGGTTTATTGAGAGTATTGAATGATGATATAGTTCAGCCAGGCGAGGGTTTCGGCACTCACCCGCATGATAACATGGAGATAATTTCAATTCCGCTAAAAGGAGCGCTTGCTCATAAAGATAGCACTGGCAATGAACATGTAATCAATACAGGTGATGCGCAGATAATGTCAGCAGGCTCGGGTCTGTTTCATAGCGAATACAATGCATCTAAAAAAGAATTGGTGAATTTTCTGCAGATTTGGGTTTTCCCAAAAGTACGTGATATTGAACCAAGGTATGACCAGAAGACATATAATTCTGTGGATAGAATAAATAAATTTCAGACAGTTGTATCTCCCAAGAAATCAGATGACACGTTATGGATTAACCAGGACTCATACTTTTCTCTGGCAAACCTTACCATAGGAAGCAATGTTAAGTATAGTATAAACCACAAAGGAAACGGTATATATTTGTTTGTTTTGGAAGGTTCTGTTACAGTAGCAGGTGAGAAACTGAACAAACGTGACGCTATTGGAATTGAAGAATCTGATAATATTGAAATTACTGCAGATGAAAATTCTGAAATACTGGTAATTGAAGTACCAATGAAATAATTAATAATAAATTTATATGAACAATAAATTTGAAATAATTTCAGAAGTTATCAAAACAAGAAGAACCGTGAAGCCGGCAAAAATGAATGGCAAAATTGTTCCGGATGAAGAGGTAAAGAAATTATTAGAGCTTGCAGACTGGGCGCCAACACATAAACATACTGAGCCATGGAGATTCATTGTTTATTCCGGAACTAAAGCAAGGGAGTTTGTTTCTAATCAGACCCATTACATTATCATCAACATTCAATCCGAGAAATTCTTTCATTTCATCGCTATGTGTCATACCGCCTGTTGACCAGAAGTTAGCAATTCCAAGTGAAGTTGCGCCAAGCAG
>JANPBV010000075.1:0-2212 GCA_031430615.1 Ignavibacteria bacterium
GCCAACAAACAAAGATTCAACTTGTATTAACCTCCGGATTCTTATCAACTCTTACAACACTGCTCAATAACATCTGCATTCGTAAATATCTTACAACTTTATTCTTCAGCAATTCATTGTCCGTCAGGTCGCGTGATTTATCTTCCTGCCTGTATTCAATCACATGACGTAAAGTCTGGCTCATAACCTGGCTATTAGGTACTGTGAAGTTAAATGCTATTAAAAGCGTTAATATGATAAATGCTTTTTTCATATCTTTTACTTACTTCTCCATAATCCCTTTCAGATTATTCAGCCCGGTTTGCAGATCGCTGCCAATAGCTTTATCCATATCCATTACCAACTGCATCAGGTTCATTGGATAAGCCATATGTCCGAAAAATGACCATTTAACCTTTGACTGGTTTCCGTTTACAGATTCAGTTGTCATATACGCAGATGATGTTGATTCAAATGGCTTTATGAAACGAATCTCGTAATCAATTCTTTCGCCATTTTTAATACCTTTTATTTCCTGTTCGCCTTTACCAACATCACTGGAGTCACTATCCCATGCTGAAACAAATCCAACTGTTCCATCTGTTCCCCGGAAATCCTTCCTCATGTGTATATCCATCTGCGCCCATTTACTGAAATTATTCTGGTTCTTAAGGTATTTTACATACTCAAATACCTCCTGTTTTGGTTTGTTAATTACAACCTCACGCTCAACAGAGTAATCCTTTTTAACAAATATTGCCGTTACTAAAGGAATTGCAACCAGAATCACGATAACAATCAAAATCCATTTAATGATCTTCATAATTTAATTTGTTTAATTGATTAATTAATATTCAGGAGGGCGCTAACAAGTACGAATATATTAACTTCATAAAATTATTGCAATACTTATTACCTCACCCCCTCTCCTAATCCCGCTAAGTAGAAACGCGGGACGGAAAAAGCGCCGAAGGAGAGGGGGAAAAATAATTCCAAAGTTTTGGCTCTCCCTCTCCTCGTAGGAGAGGGAGCTGGAGGGTGAGGTCAAACAACTCTTTTCATTGCAATATCCTGTCATTTTAGTTATTTTACACTACTTATGGCAAAAAGACTATTTTTACTTGACGGAATGGCGCTGGCTTACAGGGCTTATTTTTCTATGATACGCACTCCTCTGATAAACAGCAAAGGTATTAACACATCCGCAATATTTGGATTTGTAAATACGCTGAATAAGCTCATTGATGATGAAAAGCCTGATTTCATCGCAGTGGCTTTCGATACTTCTGAGCCTACATTCAGGCATAAACAGTTCCCAGACTATAAAGCAACACGCGAGGCAATGCCGGATGACCTTAGACCGCAAATTGGCAAGATTAAAGAGGTCATTTCGGCTTATAATATCCCTATGATAGAATCACATGGCTATGAGGCTGATGATATTATTGGTACACTTGTTAAGCGGGCTGAAAAAGAGGGGGTTGTAAGCTTTATGGTGACCTCTGACAAGGATTATATGCAGCTTATCAATAAGAATATTATGATGTATAAGCCTGCCCGCAGTGTACTTGGACAGAAAGTTGCTGAGATAGAAGTTATCGGTCCCGATGGTGTTAAAGAAAAATTCGGTGTCGGTCCTGATAAAGTTACTGATATCTTAGCATTGATGGGCGATAAGGTTGATAATATTCCGGGTGTGAAAGGAATTGGTGAAAAGACAGCTTCAGCGTTAATTCAGGAATACGGCTCAATTGAAAATCTTTATAAAAATATTGAAAAGATCACAAAACCAAAGTTAAAGGAAAACCTGATTGCTTGTAAAGATGACGCGTACCTTTCAAAAGAACTGGCGACAATTCACACTGAAATGCCTTTGGATATTGATTTCCATACATTGACCTATTCCGATAAGAATGTTGGATTGCTCGAGAAAATGTTTTCAGAGTTTGAGTTTAAGTCCCTTTTAAAAAAGTTGCTTGGCTCCAGTGAGCACAACATAAATATACAGGCTGTATCGGTGGAATCAGAACCACAATCAGAGCAAAAACCTGAGTTTTCATCTCCTATGCAGGATATAAATTCCTTCCCGCATAAGTATTATACCATTAAAAACGAAGCTGATTTTAAAAGACTATGTAAAAAACTTAAATCAACCGATGAGTTTGCCTTTGATACTGAAACAACATCTGAAAACTCAATGAACGCTGAATTAGTTGGACTTTCATTCTGCTAC
>JANPBV010000076.1:0-1719 GCA_031430615.1 Ignavibacteria bacterium
GTCTCATACCCCAAACATTTTTAAAAAAATAATGTACTATTTCGATGGATTTGGAAATATAAAGCAAAAGGATAACTATATTAATTCAAGTTCATATAATACTCAAACTTTCAAGTATAATTATTTGAATAAAATTGCCGAGGATATTGATGCATTAAGCCATGCGACAAAGTATTCTTACGATAATCTGGAGAGAAACTCAATTACTAAATTTGTAGATGACAGCACAACAAGCAATATTTATGGTTATACTAACTCACTAGGTGGATATTTTGGCACAACTTATAGCAGATTTGTTCAAATCCAGGAATTCAAAGATGAATCGAAGAAGAAATTCTACAAGTATTTTGATGCTTTAGGTAATCTGCTTCGTGAGATGAAATATGTTTCAAATAATTCAGATCCTGATAGCCCATTTGACCCTGATACGACAGGAAATGAAATGGATGACCCGGGTGACGTTCAACTAATTACAGATTATAAATATGATGACCTTTATAGGTTAACAGAGGTTAAAACGCCAAATAATAAAACAATCTCTTATGCGTATGATGCTTATGGAAGGCAATATTCCAGAAATACTCCTGATGCAGGAACAACTAAATACCTGTATGATAATAACAGCAATCTAAAATATACCCAAGATGCCGTTCAGTTGGCAAGAGCGCCAAATGTTTTTACGTTCAGGAATTACGATGGAATAAACAGGCTTGTCTCAATAGGCGAAACACAGCCAGGTAATTCATATCCTGATTTTGATAACATTGATATTGAAAATCCGCCACAGCTTGACTCTCCTTATGGGGATGATATGTTTGTAATTAATGTTTACGATACGATCCACAATCCTTCGTTCGCTAACTTTTCTTCAAATAAACCATCTGATTACAACTCAGCGCCAAATTATACAAAAGGTAAGCTTGTTGCCACTGCTTACAGAACAAGACTAACTGAAAACTGGAATTACAAGTATTACCGCTATGATGAAAGAGGTAATGCAATGAAAATGTGGAGCTATATTGATGGATTAGGATGGAAATCTATGATATATAAATACAATTCTCAGAACCAAAATACTTTATTTGATTACCAGCCTAACAATAGTGATGGCAAACAGTTCAAATTTGGATATGATGAAGCCGGAAGATTAGTAGAATCTGCTTTATACCTTGGTCCATGGACTCCATCGCCTGAAGAAATTGAAGATGCGCCGGGCGTATTTTATAATCTTACAAGATATACTTATAATGCCAATTCACAGATAGCAACACATGGTCATAATGGCAATGCAATTATGACAAATTATGCTTATAATAACCGTAACTGGATATACAATACTACACAGGGTTCTAATGTAATATTCAGATATGTGCTATTGTATAATGGTAACGGTAATATTAGATATCAAAGTTTACAAGGTAGTTATAGAAGTAATTTTAGCGAAACTACAGAACGTCAGATATTTTATATTTACGATAAATCAAACAGGCTTTTAACTGCAGATTATAAAAATCTGAGCAACAATTTTAAAGGAAAAGTTGTGAATTCATATGATAACGACGGGAATTTCCAGGTATTAAAGCGTTATAATGAATCAAATTCCACGGTAGATAATTTTACTTACAGTTATTATTCAGGTACAAATAAGCTGGCAAAAGTAACCGGTTTGCTGGATCAATATACCTATGATAATAATGGTAACTTAACACTTGATGATAT
>JANPBV010000077.1:0-2063 GCA_031430615.1 Ignavibacteria bacterium
TATACTCCACTCGAAAAATTTGAAGCATCCCATTTAGCCTCATATGTTCCTGCTTTCAATTCTCCATTTACAAGAGTTTCAATTTTTCTTCCGGTAGCGTCATAAATTATTAGATTTACAAAACCGAATTCGGCAATCCGAAATCTTAAATGTGTAGTTGGGTTAAACGGGTTAGGATAGTTCTGTTCAAGGCTAAATGATTTTGGGATTTCGGTATTAACAGGAGTAATAAAAGTAATACCGCCATTGGTAGTTTTTAAAATTTTACCCGACCATGTTGAGATATATCCGGTGTTTGAATTTGTAAACCAAATATCAGTTAAAATTTCTGTAAGCGGTGATGTTTGTGAAGTCCAGTTTGCGCCTGCATTTGTGGTTCTTATTATTGCGCCGTTATTGCCGCAGGCAAATGCGGTATTTGCATCTGTAAAATAAATACCAAAGAGTGATTCACCCGTTCCGCTTGGAATAAGGCTCCAGCTTGTTCCTGCATTGGTAGTTTTTAAAACCCTGCCTGCATCACTGACAGCAATACCATTATTATCATCAGTAAATGAGACATCACGGATATTTTCAAAACTAATGTATGGCGCGCTAAGCGGTAACCAGCTTGCACCTGCATTGGTTGTCTTTATGATTATGGAACCACCTGAAACATAACCTGTATTTTCATTTCTGAAATGAATGTTAGAAAGTGCATTCTGTATACCGGTAACAGATTGATTCCAGGTTGCACCTCTATCAGTGGTCTTTAAAATTTTTCCCGAACTGCCAACAGCAAAGCCTGTAAAAGAATTTACAAACTGAATTCCCCAATATTGTGTCACTGTATCATTTGTATTCAGGAGTATCCAGTTAGTACCCCCGTTAACAGTTCTGATAATCCTTCCGTTATTGCCGCCCATGAAAACCGTATCTGCGGTGATACACCAGATAGCCATCCACCTCATAGAGGTAAACCCTGAATTCTGATCGCTCCAGTTAACGCCGCCGTTAGTTGTTTTGTGAATATTGAAATTTGAGCCGTTGTATAACGGCGCTGATGTATATCCTGTATTTGCATCAACAAATCTAACCAACTGCAATGATTGTGCCGGGTTAAACGTAGTTTGTACGAACCATCCCTGAGAAAAGGTCATTACAGGGATCAGTACTATTAATATTATTGTTTTCATAATAATTATTTTTATATTTATCCCGATAAATCGGGACTTCTGATTAAGTAACTACGTTACTTAATCATCAGCATCTTCTTTGTTTGTTTAAAACTACCGCTTTGTAGTGTGTAGAAATATATTCCGCTGGAATAGCTTGATGCATCCCAATCAGCCTTATATGTTCCTGCTTTTAATTCGTCATTAACAAGAGTTTCAATTTTTCGTCCTGATACATCATAAATTGTTAGTGCTACAAATCCGAAATCGGCAATCTGAAACCCGAAATGTGTAATTGGATTGAACGGGTTTGGATAGTTTTGGCTTAAAGAATATTCAGAAGGAATTTCATTTCCTGAAATGTTAATCCCTGTTTCGTTTTGTACTGTGATGTAACATGACCTTATAAGTGTATCAGAACCAAATCCATTTGAAGCAACCAGTGTAACCGGATATACACCCGGCGCGCTGTATGCAATATTTACCGGATTCTGCTGATTTGATGTAGGTGTATTTGATCCCGGGAATTGCCATGACCATGATGTTGGTGTATATGAAGACTGATCTGAAAATGAAATAGGTTCTGTCATAAAAATTAAATTTTTACTGGCTTTAAAATCTGCAACTGGCTTTATTGTAAAATTAGTTTTGAATGCTTTTATTTCTGTTCCGCTGCCGGCAGTAATAAATATACCGTCTTTTGATAACGATGGCCCGCTGTAGTAGTTATAAGGTACGTTTAAACTCCATTTTACAGTCTGTAGATTGGGTGAAAATGCAACATACCTGCCGTTTCCGGTCTCAGCGGTACTTACATATATTGTTGAATCAGCCCCGCATACAAAATAAGCCAGCGGTGTTCTTGTTTGGGCAGAATCAAGAATATTGCCATTTGCCGGATCTAGCCTG
>JANPBV010000078.1:0-7964 GCA_031430615.1 Ignavibacteria bacterium
AAATTCAAACAGCAGTCAGTTCACCGCTATGATACACTAAAGCTAGCTTTTCTTTTAGGACTTCAACATGAGCGGAAACCATTGCAACTATTTCCTGAGAAGTCATTTTATCAGTATTTATGACAAGATCATAATAATGCGGCACATTTAAGTCAACACCAAATAGCTTTTTAACATAATCATACCTCTCGAGATCTGCTTTCCTGATATATTCATCAGCCTGTTTAAGCGTTAAGGAATACTCCTCAACCATATGCTTTGTTCTTTTTTGTAAAGAGCCAATCAGTCTGATATGCAGCCCGTTATGATGATGCCTTGTGATATAAAAGGCTCCCCTGCCAACAATAATAGCATTGCCAAGATCAGCCAGCTTTAATATTGACTTGCTGATATTATACGCCATTTCACGTTTTGTGGGATGCAATCCAAATAACTCTTCGAATATTGTCTGAATATCTGAAAATTTTTTCTCAGGAAGCAATCCCTTAATACCGGATATGTTGTAATCCTCAATGACCCTTTTTACCAGTTCTTTATCGTATAGTGTCCACGGACACTCATCCGGTAATTGTCTTTTCGTAAGAACTTCAAGCAGGGAATTAGTAATATCAGATTCCCCTGTTCCGGCTTCCCTGGAAATTGTAATAAATGGTAAAAACCTCGGATGGTAACCTTCTGAGCGCATATCAGAATTTCTTTGAAGCTGACAGAAGAGGTAACTTTTACTGAGATCTACAAATTTATTGTATTCCATAATTCTCTCCTTCCTTATCTGTTTAAAGCCGGATAATTACTAAGGACACTTATCCTGTTAAACAAATATAATACATCATTCAAGCCATACAAATGACGGTAATCATCAATTATGATGATTTTTATCTGAATTCCCAGTTGTTGGTCTTGCTATACTAGTTTCTAAGTTGACCAACAAAAACTGAGAAACCTTTGAATAGCAGAGATTAAAAGAATATCTTTTTCGCTTTGCTTATTTCACCCATAATAAGGGAATAATTTTCGGGGAATTTATCTTCTGTAAAAATACTTAACGCTTCATCAAACGAAGCAATAGCTTTATGATAATTTTCGGTCTTATCTTCAAACTCAGCAAGGCTAATTAGCGCTTTGCCTAATCCTATTTTCACTTCAGCAAACTGAATTGGGAATTTATCGCGAGTCCTAATTTTTATTGACTCTTCGAAAGCGTCAATAGCGCTGTATAACGGCTCAGGTGAATTTTCAGATTCACTCTTAACCAGATATACATCCCCCAGATTAAACATTGTATTCGCATAGGGTATCGGCATCTGGTCAGGTTTTCTTACTTCAAGGGCTTCTTCAAAAGCTTTAATTGCTTTATCAATATTTTTTCTCTTATCTTTTATCAAAGCAAGCATTGAGTAAGCGTTACCTATATTATTCATAGTAATAGCGTATTGCAGCGGCGCTTTTATTTTTGTCTGGATCTCAAGAACATCTTCGTATGACTCTATTGCAAATTTAAGATTTCTTTCCGAGTCTTCAATATCAGATAACCTGGCATAAGTATTGGCGATATTATTTTTTGTTAACGCAAACAATTTCGGATTATCAATAATTGTTTTTACCTTAAGTGCTTCATCAAATGATCTTATAGCTTTCTTGTAATTAGCCGGTTTATCAACTTCTTCGGCAAGTATAAGGTAAGCCCCGCCAAGGTTGTTGTGTGTTCGGGCATGCTCAACCGGGTATGAATGAATTGTAAAAACTCTTAACGCTTCATAGTATGCGTCAATTGCTGTCTGGCAGTTTTCTTTCCGGCTTTCTACTTCCGCAAATGCAGTGTGAGTATTACCTATCCTGCTTTTAAGCTTCGCGTATTCAAACGGGTGGCTTTCAATTGTTATCGTCTTAAGTATTTCATTAAAATACTGGATAGATTTAGCGCAATTCACCAGTGTATCTTTTACTTTTGATAGTGACCAGTAAGACTGTCCAAGATAATTCTGCGCCTTAATATATTCAGCATGCTGTTCTTCTTTATTTATTTGCTCCAGTACTTTTTCAAATGAGGTGATAGCAATTTTCATATAATCGCCTATCTGTGAGTCAACCGTGCCAATATCATACGCTCTTTCGCCAGCCATTTGCAGAACCTCTGGGTTATTTGAAAATACCACCATCATACTTTCTAAGATATCAAGTTGTGAGGTTTCGACCTCAGGTTTTACAACAAATTCAAGATACGCATCTTCAGCCCATATTTTATTTCGTCTTGCAATTTTTAAGAATTCCTTATCTTCAAGGGTTTTCAGCCATCCTGTCCACTCAAAATCCCTGCCTTCAAGCTCAAATAAACCTGCTGCCTTTTTAATCCACTCTGACCTGAAAATACTGTTCTCTTCATATATTCCGCTTTTGTACAGATTCCTTAATGACCTTAAAATGGTTTTTTCAATATTATCGCAGTTATCAAAACGCCTTTCCATTTCGCTCAACCGCATAAAAATGGAACCAATTGTGCCGTTAAACTTTACTGTATCCCATTTCATTCCAAGCTTTTCAGCGACAAGCTTTCCCTCATCAGGTGATATTTTATCAAGTTCAATAATATCTTCCCCAAAGATTATATCAATATCAAGGTTCTGCTCTATCATTTTATTTTTCACCTTTTTGAATTCCCTGCCTGAGTGGCATGTTGCGGCAACGGGAATATTGCGCTCCTTTGCTTCCCTGAATAAAAGGTGAAAGCTATCCTGCCTTTCAATATAGTATTGCAGATCATCTATGAATATCATCTTCGGTTTCCAGAAAATAAAATCTTTTGGAAACTGGAATGCCGCCATTTGTACGCTCCTGGGAACAAGAACATGAACGGGGCTTTTAAGCTGTTTAAGTGAATTGAACACTGCGCGTGTTTTTCCGCTAAGCGGAGGACCGACAATTAATATGTTCCTTTTGCGCTCAAGCGAACGGGCAAGCTGGTTATCTATACTTCTCTGATAATAATATTCTTCGTAGGGACGCTCACCCAAAAGATCTTTGGTCTTAAGCTTTTTGGAGCTTTTCCATATTATTGAGTAATAATTTTTATACTCTTTCCTGAGCTTTAATATATAGCCTGCCGCCGGAGCTGCAATTGTAGCTATAATACCTAGGACAGTTAATAATATTGTTAATTCCATTATTTATATTGGTATCATATCATCATTAATAAGTCTTGAATGTAATTCCCATAAAGCATTTTTATTGCTTAAAAAAAATAGTAGGTCATAACATTCATCAAAGCTGCACCATTTAAAAAGGCTATGTTCTTCGGCTAGTATTAAATTATCACCGGGAAAATTAACTGCGAAACAATAATTAGGAATAGAATATAAATTTTTCGGCCAATTATCGGTAACAGCAAAATTAAATCTAGGTACCGTAAAAAAAGAATCCAGCCTGTAAAAAGCAGAATCCTGTGGAATTCCACCATACAATCCTTTATCTGCGCGCTTCAATATTGCATACTCAAAAATATTCTTATCTTTTATCCTGAAGGGAAGCACAAGAATATTTATTGGCGCTCTTGGCATTACTTTGCTTTTCTAACTTTTTTATAATTTACGGCGCGCTTTTGGTTAAATGAGCTAATGCCTTCTTTTACCTCAAGGCTTGTATTGTGCAATGAGAGCCACTCTCTTGCGTGTCCAATTGTTGTATGCCATGAAAGGTCACGCCAGAAATTAAGCTGCTGTTTAGTATATCGTAAACACTCGGGAAGCTTATTGAAAAGCTTCTTAGCCATGATTTCTACTGCATCATCAAGTTTGCTGTAGGGAACCACCTGGTTTACAAGTCCCCACTCAAGTGCTTTTGCTGCGGGAATTTCCTCGCAAAGAAAGAGTATTTCTCTTGCTCTTCTATCACCAACCATAATTGGTAAAAACTGAGTTGCTCCAGCCGCTGCAACACTGCCGCGCGCTGTGCCAACCTGCTTTATATAGATATGATCTGCGGCTATGGCAAGATCACAGCTTATATTAAGCTCATTTCCGCCACCAACTACAATACCGTTCAGCTTTGCGATAGTTGGCTTGCCAACATTGCGCATTACTTCGTGGAGTTGTATAAATTCATACATCCATTTGTAGTAATCTTTAGGGTTACCAAGGAAGTATTCCTGCTGTTCAATAAGGTCAGCCCCTGTTGAAAATGCTTGTTTGCCTTTACCCGTCAATATTATCACGGCAATATTATCATCCCATGATGCGTCTTTAAATGCTGTGGTTAGTTCATGTATTGTTGTGAGGTTAAGGCAGTTTAGAACTTTTTCTCTGTTGATAGTAATGGTAGCCTTGTAATCATCCTTTGAGTAAATAATATGTTTGAATTTAAAGCTCCTGGGTGATTTCCCTGAATATATGTTTTTCTTTTTTATGTTCTTTGGCATATTAATTCATTAATTTTACGTAAATTATTCATTATTGCATAGATTTACAATTCAATTAATAGAGAAAAAAATAAATAGTGAGATAGTGAAATAGTCAAACAGCACTATTATGATAAAAAAATGATATAAGAAATAATAATATAATTTAATAATCGCTATTTCGCCATATCGCTGTTTCGCTTTTTATTTGCTTCACTATTTAGATATTTCATTATATCACTTTTTAAGTTAAGTTTGCTTATAAATGATCGATATATCAGTTATCATTGTAACGTGGAACAGTTCGGAAGAAATTTCAGCCTGTGTAAATTCAGTAATTTCTGCTTCTAAAGAGCTTAAAACTGAACTTATAATTATTGATAATAACTCTTCGGATAATTCCTTTGCTATAGCCAATAAGATCAATTTCCTCAAATTGCAGACTGTAAAAAATCCTGATAACTTTGGTTATACCAGAGCAGCTAATCAGGGTGTTGGACTTGCCAAAGGGAAATATATTTTACTTTTAAACCCTGATACAGTTTTAAATGAAGGTTCCCTCAGAGTAATGTACGATTTCCTTGAACTGAATGCTGGGTATGGAGCGTGTGCGCCATTAATGAAAAATCCGGATGGCACTATTCAGTATTCAGTGCGTAACTTTCCCACTTACTGGTGTATGTTTACTGAGTTCAGCCTGCTGTCATATATATTCCCTAAAACAAAATTATTTGGCGGCTGGAAAGCAAAGTATATGGATTACAGTAAAGAGCAAGATATCGAGCAGCCCATGGCTGCAGCATTTATGATACGAAGACAATTACTTGCTGATATTGGAAATATGGATGAGCGCTTCAGTATGTTCTTTAACGATGTTGACCTGTGTAGGAAAGTTTATGACTCAGGTTCTAAGATAAGATTACTCCCCTCTTCAATTGTAACGCATGAGCATGGCGCAAGCATTAAGAAAGACAAGGCAAGAATGATAAAGGTATGGAATGAAGATTGCGTGAAATATTTTGAAAAACATTTCGGCAAGGGTCTGTTACTTCTTTGGCTTAAGATCAATCTTAAAATATCAGGGTTTATACGTGTTTTATTAGTCAAAAAATAAGCTCTAAATCCAGAATAAGCCCTTTTAAATACGATATATTTCAATTGTTTATGTAACATACCAAGTAGTATCATACCAACTGGTATCATACCATTTGGTATGTTAATATTTTATAGTTATATTTGTATATGAAAAGTCCGTTTACATTTGGGAAAATAGCAGAGGGCAGCAATTTTACTGACCGCGCATTTGAAACTAAAAGATTAGTTTTAAATTTTAATGATAAGATAAATACAATATTAATATCACCAAGAAGGTGGGGTAAATCATCACTTGTAAGTAAATCAGCCTCGATGTTTGAAGATAAAAAAAACAAACATGCTGTATTGATCGATCTTTTTAATATCAGGGATGAGTCGCAGTTTTACTCTTATTTTGCAAAAAAGATAATACAGGAAACATCTTCAAAGCCGAGGGAATGGATGGATACAGCAACATCATTTTTAAAAAGGCTTTCGCCTAAAGTATCCTTCCCCATTAACATGGTAAATGATTTTGAAATTACTTTTGAGCTAAAAGATAAAGCCGAGGATTTTGAAGATATCTTAAACCTGCCGGAAAAAATTGCTGAAGCAAAAAAAATTGAAATTGTGGTTTGCATTGATGAATTCCAGAACATTGCAAACTTTAACCAGCCATTGTTATTCCAGAAAAGGTTACGGGCTTCGTGGCAGAAACATAAAGATACTGTATATTGCTTGTATGGCAGTCAAACCCACATGATGACTACAATTTTTGAACGAAAGAGCATGCCATTCTATAAATTTGGCGATGTAATGTACCTTGGAAAAATTGACAGCACATATTTAACTGACTATATAATAACACAATTCAGGAACAGCGGTAAAAATATTGAATATGAACTTGCAAAATCAATTGTTGAAAATGTACAGTGCCAGCCTTATTACGCTCAGCAGCTTGCGCATATTGTATGGATAAATACCGAGAGAAAGGTTACATCTGAAATATTTGAAAGATCATTAACAGAACTCATTGAACAAAATGCGCCATTGTATATTAAAGATGTGGAAACTCTGAGCAATACCCAGATATATTTTTTGCATATGCTAATTGAAAGTGAAAGAAAAGATATCTTTGCCAAGGAACTGGTGCAGAAATACAGACTGGGTACATCGGGAAATGTGACTAAAATACGCTCGGTATTGATAAATAAAGAGATAATCCACCTGGTAAACTCAAAATATGAGCTTGTTGACCCGGTTTTCAGGTTATGGCTAAAGAACATTTATTTCAAATGATAGATAACTATATTTGTAATAGAACAATAATAAAAATATGAAATTTAAAGTCTCGGTTGCGCAAATTTCACCCGTGCTTGGTGATATTGAAAAGAACATAAAAAAGCATTTAACATACATTGATAAAGCCATTGCTAAGAAAGCCGATATGGTGGTTTTCCCTGAGCTATCGCTCACGGGCTACTCGGTAAAGGATTTAAATCTTGAGCTGGCGTTGAATCCATATAAGAGTCCCCTGATTGAACCACTAAGGCAGAGATCAAAAAAAATATCCATAGTTTGCGGTGGAATAGAAGAAGATGAGAATTTCGGAATCTACAATTCAGCTTTTTATATTGAAGAGGGGAAAGTGAAGTTCACCCATAAAAAAGTTTACCCGCCTGATTACGGGATGTTTGAAGAAATAAGATATTTTTCCAAAGGCAAGGAAGCTGATGTGCATGATACAAAATTCGGTAAGCTTGGTTTATTAGTTTGTGAGGACCTGTGGCATATGTCATTACCACTTCTGTTAGCTTTAAAAGGCGCTAAGGTAATTATAGGGATTGCAGTATCACCAACCAGGCTTGCGCTGAACTCAAAATCAAAGATACTTAAGAATTACGAAATAAATTCCGAGCAGCACAGGGCATATGCAAGGCTTCTCTCATTATACCTGGTATTCTGCAACCGTGTGGGATATGAAGATGGTGTGAATTTCTGGGGCGGCAGTGAAATTGTTGATCCGTTTGGCAATGTTGATAAGGTCGCAAAATTCTTTGATGAGGATATGATAACATCAGAAATAAATATGAGTTCCGTAAAACGCTCAAGACAGCTTGCAAGACATTTCCTTGATGAAGATGTGAATTTTTTGAGAAATGAAGTAAAGTTATTGCATGATGAGTTGAATAAGATGTAACTATATCAACACCCTTTTCAAAAAACTGCCCGTAAAGGAATTTTTGCTCTTTGCAACTTCTTCCGGGGTTCCTTTGGCAACAACCTCGCCGCCTTTGTTGCCGCTATCGGGACCAATGATTCAATATAGAAGAGCAATAGATAATTGAAGAGAGTTTTAATGCTTAGTTATTAGTTCAAAATGTTCCTCTGAAATATCGTCTTTAATCATTTTAATACAGTTTATTAATTCTGCAATAGTAACAGTAGCTAATGTTCCCTTATGCTCAATTACCTGTTCAGTTATACAACCCTGTAAAAA
>JANPBV010000079.1:0-3615 GCA_031430615.1 Ignavibacteria bacterium
ACCGGTCAACTGATACAGGCGGCAATTGGGAGCAGATAACCAGTCCGGTAACTACTCATCTTTACAGCATTGATTTTAATGGCGATGCAGCAATAATTGTAGGCGCCCAAGGAGTTATTTTAAGCAGCATAGGCATTGGTGAACCATTTACATTACTAACCAGCGGAACGAATCATTTCAGAAAAGTGTATGTAGGTGGAGCTTATTGGGTTGTCGGTGAAGATGTTGTTTTAAAATCTACAGACCAAGGTCAAAGTTGGGACATTAAATTCAATGAACCTTCTGTTGATTTCTATGATTTACTTTTTATCGAGGACGAGGCAATTGTAGTCGGCTCAATACGATAATGATGAAAATGATTATTAACTTTTAAATTACCAAAAAAAAATTACAAAAACTCAACTAACACAAAACATGAAAACAATAAAATTATTTCTTCCTGCACTTTTTATAACTTTATTATTTTATAGCTGCGGCAATACTCCTGTTACCGTTCCCAATCCGCCGGGAGGCAATGCCGATACAACCTTTGCAGCGTATATTATTTTAAGCCTCGGCGGCTCGCCGGTTGATACACTTTATTTTACGGACAGAAATTTATGTACGGGTTCTTACAGCAGTTCGCAGAATAATACTTACTGCTTATTAAACGATACCCTTACATCCCAAAGCTTATCTCTTACGTTTGCCGGAAACACAACAGGAAGCCCAGCGTTTACATTTAGCTTCCTTTCTTATATGAGTGGCAGTTATAACGGCAGTGGAATAACCGGGGCTGTAACAATTTATGAAGCGGTTGGCGGAAAGATAAAAGGAACATTCGCCGGAACATTTTCAGATGGTACAACAACATATCAAGGCAGCGGCGAGTTCACCGTTTACAGAACACAATAATTTGAAAAATAATTTTTAAATAATCAATTAATACTACAATGAAAAAAATATTAATACTCGTTTCAATAATTATAATTTGTTTTACATCAATGTCTTTTAAAGGCTGTATTGTGCAATACTTTTGGGTTATAGGTGTGTCTCTTACAAATGCAATGTCAGGTGGACAGTATGATTATGCCGATAACTCTGCTGTAATACATTATAGTATCAGTGTTGGTGATAACGGAACTATACTGCGAACACAGGGTACTAACAATTTTGTTTTCAGTCAGATTCCAAGCGGTACAACTCAAAGGTTGAATGATATAAGAACAACAAATAATCCATACCAGGATGAAGCGGCAATATGCGGTAACAACGGGACTGTATTGGTATCAGAAAATGCCGGACTGAACTGGTCTATAAAAACTCCGGTAACAAGCACAAACCTTTACGGGGTAGACCATAATTATTATTTATACGCAGTTGGGGATAACGGGACAATACTATACGCGAATGAAATAATAACCGGCAGTTTAGTTAGCCGCACAAGCGGAACCACAAGAAATCTAAAAGCTGTGACAATGTCTATTAGCAATAATCAACGTGTAGTAGTTGTAGGTGAAAAAGGGACAATCCTGCGCACAATAAATGGAGGTTTAAACTGGGATAATGTAAGTATTCCGGATACAACTTTCAATTTTCTCTCTTTAAGCAAAAAAAGCATTTATTATCCCACAGATATTTTTGTTGCTGTAGGCAGCGGCGGCAGAATATATAAATCGACAGATATTGGAGCAACATGGCAGCAGAAAACAAGCGGAACGACAAATACTTTAAGAAGTGTTTATTTCCATTCACCTGATAGCGGTGTTGTTGTTGGTGATAATGGAACAATACGGCTTACAACAAATGGTGGTGAAACATGGTTCACAAATGCGTTTTTTAATTCACCACCAACAAGACAGTATAAATCAGTTTCACTTGTTTACAGGAACAACAAAACTTTCAGCGCCTTATCAGATACAATGTTCTTTGTATCCGAAGAACCGGTAGTTGTTGGCATTGAACCGGTAAATATTGAAAATCCCAAAGATTTTTCGTTGTCGCAAAATTACCCCAACCCGTTCAACCCAATGACAAAAATCAAATTTCAATTACCCTTTAATGGATCTGTAAGGCTTACGGTTTTTGATATGCTTGGGAAAGAAATTGAAATACTGGTAAATAAAGACCTGAATGTAGGTACTTATGAATATGAGTGGAATGGTGTCAATCTGCCAAGCGGTGTTTATTTCTATAAACTGACCTTCGGTAATTTCACCGAAACAAAAAAGATGTTGATGGTTAAATGATACTTAACCTGAAGTCCCGATGTATCGGGAATTTTAATAAAATAAATATTAAAGCTATGAAAAAAATATTAATACTAACATTCATTTTAATCGTTTCATTCACATCAATGTCTTTTAGAGGGTGTGATCGGAATTTTTACGTAGTAGTTGTAAATATACTTAATTATGGCCACGCTCTTTTTATACCGAAGGATGGCATAACAAAAGAAAATTATTCAATTTATGTAGGAGAAAACGGAGTGATCGTTCGTTCATCAGGAGAAACCAATATTATCTTCGAGCAAAAGACCAGCGGGACAACACAGCGGCTTAATCATGTAAGGGTAACTTCATCAACATTTGACCAAACTGTTTTAGCTGTAGGTAATAACGGAGCAATTGTTTACTCAACAAATACGGGGAATAACTGGAGTGTTTCCCCTCCCGTAACATCAGCAAATTTATACGGTGCAGAGCTCAACAGCACATATTTCTATGCAGTCGGAGATAATGGGACAGTTCTTTTAAGTGCTACCGGCGGGACAATCTGGGGTCAAATACCAAGCGGAACAACCAGGAACCTTAAAGCTATTGGTCTTAATCCTAATTTTGAGAGTGTTGTAATTGCAGTCGGAGAAAAGGGAACAATTTTAAGGTCAACTGACAGCGGCTTGAACTGGACTAATATAAGCTTAGCCGATACTATAATTACATTTTATGACATCTCTAAGGAAGGCATATACTTTGAAGCAAATCTTATGTGCATCGTTGGGAATGGCGGGAGAATATATAAATCTACAAACCAGGGAGCTACCTGGGTGCAGAAACCAAGTGGCACAACAAATACTTTGAGAAGTATTTATTTTCACACTGTGGATAGTGCAGTTGTTGTTGGTGATAACGGTACTCTCAGGCTTACTACTAACGGAGGAGAAACCTGGTTCACAGACCCATTTTTTGACTCACCTTCAACACGACACTTTAAAGCAGTATCGCTCGTAAACCGTGATAACAAAACATATTCAGCATTATCGGATACGTTATTCTTTGTCTCGAATGAGCCATTAATACTGGGCTTAAATAATATAAACACGGCAATACCGCAGACTATTTCACTTGGTCAGAATTACCCTAACCCGTTTAATCCCTCAACAAAAATAAAATTTGCTTTGCCAAAGGGTTCATCTGTACAGCTTATCATTTATGATATTCTTGGCAAAGAAGTCACAAAATTGGTAAATGAAAAATTACAAGCCGGTACTTATGAATATGAGTGGAATGGAATTAATCTTCCGAGCGGCGTATATTTTTATAAACTGAGAGCAGATGATTTCTCTGAAACAAGAAAAATGCTGATGGTAAAGTAACCCAAGTTACTTGACCGAAAGTCCCGACTTATCGGGAGTGA
>JANPBV010000080.1:0-2238 GCA_031430615.1 Ignavibacteria bacterium
ATTGCATACATCCTGATAGATATTCTGATACATGGCTTGCCTGCAATTTCATGGAAATTTTTAACAGGATGTATGCAATAAACACAACTACGAGGTATGTTACTCCCCGCATTATCCAGTAAATTATCTTCTCACCCGTTCTTTTGGTGTTCAATTTATTTCCATGATTTACTTATCTATCATTCCGTATTTCTTTAAAACTCTGTAAGAAATGAGATTTAAACCAAATGTCATAATTAATAGTACTATTCCAACCCAGAATAAAGCCATGTAATGATCTGAACCTATCGTTACCTCACCCATTTCAGCGGCGATTGTCGCAGTCATTGTTCTAACCGATGTAAAGGGATTCATGCTTATTACCGGTGCATTTCCGGTCACCATCATCACAGCCATTGTTTCACCAACAACCCTGCCCATACCAAGCATTACTGATGCTACAATGCCGGATAGAGCCGCAGGCACTACAACTTTCCAAATAGTTTCAAGCTTGCTTGCTCCTAACGCTAATGATGCTTCTTTGTAAATTGTAGGCACACTTTTAATTGCGTCTTCTGAAATTGACATAATTGTTGGTATTGCCATAAATGCAAGAAGTACTGCTCCTGTTAATGCAGTCAAACCTGTGTTAAGATCAAAAAGCTGTTTTATAAGTGGAGCTACTACTATCAGACCAAAAAAACCAAGTACTACAGATGGAATCCCTGCCAGTATTTCAATAAACGGTTTTAAGAATTCACGCTCTTTTGGAGATGCAACTTCTGATATATATACAGCTCCAATAATTCCAAATGGAATGGCAATAACTGTTGCAAGAATTGTTACCATCACAGAGCCTGTTATTAATGGAACAATACCAAACTCTTCTTTTTGGAATGACACCGGATTCCATATGTTATGAAACAACTCACCTAAGCCCGGTGAGCCAATGAAGGGGAAAGCTTCTTTGAATAGAAATAAAAATATCAACAGAACTATGATTATCGATAGAGAACCACAGCTCTGAAGAAAATATTTTATAATTTTTGCTTTAAGCCTTTGCTTGTTCAATACTATTTAGTGATATATCTAATACTATATTACTTTAAAGTAATATAACCTGTTTCTTCAACTATTTTCTGACCATCCGATGACATTGCGTAATCAAGTAATAATTTATTGTTATTTGCCGGTTCACCATTAAAATATAGGTACAGTGGTCTTGCTATGGAATAAGTTTTATCAAGAACCGTTGCGTGTGTTGGTATAATTGCCGGTGAAGCGTCATCTTTTTTAACAGGGACAATTTTTATATTACCTTCTTTAGTGAACCCAAGTCCAACATAGCCAATTGACCATTTATCTGCTGATACTGATTGAACTATTGAAGAAGAAGCGGGCATTAACTTTACAGTTGGCGCATAATTTTCTTTACTCAAAACGTGCTCCTGAAAAAATACGTATGTGCCTGAATTGCTTTCTCTTGAAAGTACTGTCATAGGCTGATCGGGTCCGCCAATTTCTTTCCAGTTCTTATAAACACCGGTATAGATCTTCTTTAACTGTTCCATTGAAATATCTTTTATCGGGTTATCAGGATGAACAACGATCGCAATACCGTCAAATGCAATTACCTTTTCGACCGGGTTTATGTTCTTTTCCTTAGCCTGGTCTTTTTCTTTTGGCTGCATATCACGTGATGAAGCGCAGACATCAGTTGTACCGTTTATCAATGCTGCAATACCAGTTCCTGAACCGCCGCCAGTAACCGATACCATGACCTCTGGGTTTTTCTTCATAAATGCCTCTGCAAGTGTGCTCATTAAATGCACCATTGTATCAGAGCCTTTAATTGTAACTGATTTCTTATTCTTTGAATCAGTTTTATCTTTTTTGGCGCATCCTGCAGCTCCAAAAACGAACAATATCAGCAATAATGCAGTTAACTTTAATGTTATGTTTTTCATTTTATGTATATTAATTTAAAATTTGCATGTTTGTTTATGATGCAAATTATGTTAATATATTAAGCAAACTGTTAGGGAATTGTTAAGATTTCGTTAAGAAATTAGAATAAATTAACTGTTTTTTTGAGGAATCTTAACAGTAAATTTGGTACCTTTCCCCGGGGTTGAATCAACTTCAATTGTACCGTTCATTGTATTAATAATATGCTTCACAATAGCCAGCCCAAGACCCGTACCACCTTCATCCCTGGTTCTGCCTTTATCCACGCGGTAAAATCTTTCAAATAACCTC
>JANPBV010000081.1:0-3415 GCA_031430615.1 Ignavibacteria bacterium
CGAAAAGCGGAAAAAGCTTCGCAATAACATGACAAAAGCCGAAGCGATCCTTTGGCGGGAAATAAAAAATAAAAAAATGCTCGGTTTTAAATTCCGCAGACAATTTGGAATTGGGGCTTATGTTGTTGATTTCTACTGCACAGAATTAAAATTAATAGTAGAGGTTGATGGAGTAACTCACTCCACAGATGAAGAAAAAGAATACGATAAAAGAAGAGAGTCCGAAATTGGACAATTGGAAATAAAATTTTTACGTTTCACAAACCCTGAAATATACGATGACCTATATAATGTGTTGGAAAAAATAAAAACAAAGATTGAAGAATTAAAAAATTCTGTAAATTAATTCCCCCGTTTGTTGGCGTTGGTGCTGCCTGCCCGTGCCCGGCTCTGACGTGGCGGCTTTGACGTGGCTCTTGGAGGTCTTGACGGTTGAGAGCTTATGCAATTCTCTGCGCCATAGCCTGACTTTCCTTCCTCCCGCTTCGCGGTTTTAAGGCGAGGCGTTTTTTGAAAGTTGTTAAAATTCTTTTGATTTTTGGCATTTGGACTTTGACATTTGAAATTTTGTCATTGACAATGCCATTTGCATATATTATATTACAAACGTATGCTTAAAGCATATTATTCCCTATAATCCGTTAATTCCAAACCAAAACTTACCAAAGGAGCCAAACCAAATGAAACCTTTCAATTCAGCTTTAAACAGTGATATTACTAAACTTAAAGAGCTTTTTGCCGTAAAAGGACCCAAAAACCCGGAATATAAAGAAATGTTCTCAGGTATCATGCAAAGGCATAACTTATCACGCTCTACTGTGTATACAGAGCTTTGCAAAGATACACCCGGCAGCTACAAAAAAACCGACCGCAAATCATGGATGGTTAAAATAAGCCCAAGAGAAATGGATCTTGTTGCTGAGCTTGTTGTTACAGGTAAAAAAAATCATGATATCTGTAAAGCCATGTCACTTGAAATGGGTTTTAATTACACATTACGCAGGCTCATTAAAACGAGGCAAAAGATAGCCACAGCCGCAGCCGTAATTATTAAAAATGACCCAAAAATAATTAAACATGTTATAAAAACAATTCCATCCGGTATTAAGTCACTCCTTGATATGGAAAACCCTCAGAAGACAAACTACAACCCGCGGAATAACAATAGCGTTAACACTCCCTCTGCCGGATCATCAAAAACAAAAGGCTGCGCAAGGAAATTCTTTTACGAACTCTCAGGCATTGACTTAAGTAACTTAAAAAGCATTATCAGCCTCAATTTCTACGGGAGTGAGAAAAATGTAAGCGCGAGTGTTATTAAGGAGTGCCTCGATCATATTGCGGCATCATCAGAGGCAGACGGAAAAAATATTTATGAGCTTACAAAATTTGATATTGAAACATTGCTCCTTCAGCAGTTAAAATATGCAAAGCTAAATCAATATATTTCTCCCGTTGAGCTTAAGCAATTAACGGCTATCCATAAAACCCTTTTACTCCATGAAGAGAACTCTGTTTCAGGCGGCTATACCCTTGATGATGTGTTCCGTGTGGTTCAGCGCTTTTCGCCAAATGCCACAAGAGAGGAGGTAGCAAAGATTCTTGGAGCCTGATAACATAAGCCCTTATTGTTTTTTTTGGAGTGCACTGACTATGTCAGTGTGTCTCTGGCATGATCAGCGTATGCATCAAATAGATTACAATCCCATAGGGATTGAACATTTATAGAAAATGTTAACGAAATTTAGGCGATGCCGTAGGCTGAAAGCCTGCTGACGATAGAATATGATAGATAGGTAGGTATCGAACATGCCTTTAAAATCAATTAATGCTTTAACGAAAAAATGTTTGACCCCGATGGGGTCAAAAAATTTATTATTTTCATCTGCTATAAACGTTTGACCACTACGTGGTCAAATAATATTTTATGCACCAACAAAAAAACATGCATTGGAATTTATTTTTCGTATCGGAATTTAATGTTTATTTTACTTAAACGGCAAATTCCAATCCAACACAACAAAAAAAAGGGGTTAATTCGTTGGAATTCCAGTGTATAAATTAGTTTGATTTTTTCATTCAGGGCTACTTCTTTCGCTAAAGCTCAATAAGTCAAGAAAGCCCTATTTATTGGAGTTCTTTGATCCACGCCCTAAAGGGCGTGGCTATAACAATCAAAAACATATGTCCTAAATTATTAAATGGTTTTTTTGCCACGCCTTGCTACACGAAGTGGGGAAAGGCTTTTCTTTGTGTCTTAGAGCCTTAGTGGCAGTCTTTTTGCTACGCCTTACTGAGCGAAAGCGAAGGAAGGTTTTGATTTTTTCTTGCTTTTTTGGCATTTAGCTTTTTTAATAATTTCTAAATTTTCCGTTGATTTTCATCATTTGTTACGATATTTTATGAAAATGATTATTATAAAATACCTCCGGTTTATTGCAGTCCTCTTTTTGCTTACCTGCGCGGTTTCCCATGCCCAATACATTGGCTTTGGAAGGAACAAAGTGCAGTATAACAATTTCGATTGGCACACTATTTCCACAGAGCATTTCAAGATATATTACTACCCTGAAATGAAAGAGCTTGCCGAAATTGGCGCGGCTTATGCTGAGGAAACGTATAAGATACATCAGCAGAATTTCAACTATTCACTAATAGATACTGTCCCCATAATTTTTTATGCAACCCCAACGCACTTTTGCGAAACTAATACCACCCCTGGTTTAATACCTGATGGTGTTGGCGGGTTCTTTGAGTTCGTTAAGGGCAGAGTAGTAATTCCGTTTGACGGCTCACTCGGTAATTTTAAGCATGTTATCCGTCATGAGCTTTGCCACGTATTTATGGTTGCAAAGGCCGGTAATATATTACGTCTTCACCGCCAGCCATCAGAAAGGCAGATGCCGCTATGGTTCACCGAGGGGCTTGCCGAGTTCTGGTCAAACGACTGGGACGCTACCGCGGAGATGGTAATAAAAGATGCCGTGCTGAATGATTATATAGTGGGACTTGATGACTGGGAGCGTTATTACGGAACATTTTTTATGTATAAGCTTGGGCAAAATGTACTGAAGTTCATAGCTGAAACATACGGACCCGAAAAAATTCTGCTGCTGATAGAAAACTTCTGGATGAACGATGATTTTTCTATTGTATTGCAAAAAACCATAGGCAAAGATTATGAAGCGTTTGATAAGGAATACCTTTACAGCCTGAAGAAAAAATACTATCCACAATTATCTACTGAAGATGCTGCTTCAATGAAAAGTACACCGGTATTTACAGGCGGATTTGGACACAAGCCTGCTTACTATAAAGATGGCAATAAAGAAGAAGTTTATTTTATCGGTAACAAAACCGGATACACAAGTCTTTTCAAAGTTAACCTTAAAAATAAAGGCAAAGTAATTACTGT
>JANPBV010000082.1:0-8821 GCA_031430615.1 Ignavibacteria bacterium
ATTCATATGGTGTATATTCAGATCCACAATTGGCTAAATTAATTGGAGATATTCCTTTAAGAGAAGTACATAATTTACAGGATAGTTAGTTAAGCAACTTCAGAGATCTATGGTGAATAAATTCAAAATTAAAGCAATACCTTCATTGCTTTCTCAGGCATATTATGAAATGCTAGATGATAAGGTCTTAAAAATGGCGGCTGCATTATCTTATTATACAGCCTTTTCGCTGGGTCCATTATTGATAATTGTAATTGCAATTGCAGGCTTTGTTTTTGGTGAAGATGCAGCCCGTGGACAAATATTTAGTGAGATGAAAAACCTTATGGGTCCCGATGGTGCCGGGATGTTGGAAACAATTATAAAAGGCGCCTCAGATAAAACTACAGGTTTATTTGCAACTGCCCTAAGTATGGTTTTGCTTGTGCTGGGGTCAATAGGAGTTTTCCTGGAATTACAGGAATCATTGAACATTATCTGGGGAGTTGAACTGAAACCTGGCAGGGGAATTTGGGGGTTTTTAAAATACAGACTCGTCTCATTTTCAATGGTAGTTGCAACCGGTTTTTTGCTGATGATATCATTAATAATTAATTCTGCAATTTTAATTTTTAATTCTTATATGGGTGAAAAATTCCCTACTCTTATTCCAATGGCTTTTATTCTTAACAATGCCGCTTCATTAATAGTAATTACTATATTATTTGCCATAATTTATAAGATACTTCCTTCTGTTAATATTTCATGGAGATATGTATGGCTTGGCGCATTTTTAACATCAATATTGTTTGCAATTGGGAAGTACCTGATAGGTTTATACCTTGGAAGCTCAACATTCACCTCCACTTATGGTGCTGCGGCATCACTTGTAATTTTATTAGTTTGGATATATTATTCAGGTTTAATACTATACTTTGGCGCAGAGCTTACCCAGGTTTACAGGAAAAGATACAGTTTAGAAAATTTATTACCTGACCCCGATGGGATCATTATTCCAAAAGTTTCTGACCTGGTAAAAACCGCTGTAGATGATAATAAAAACAAAAAAATAAACAGATAAGAATAATTATGCTGCCTGTTATTATACGAAAGGGAGGAAAAGTATTATTATGGATCTTTGGATCTATAATATTGCTGTTAATTATTCTTTTCATTTTCATTCAAACCGATACATTCAACAAATATGCCCTTGAATATACTTTAAATGAACTCAATTCTTCACAGCAGCCAAGAGATAATAAGATAAATGCTGAATCAATAGATGGAAATATCTTTGATGGCATAAGGCTCAATAAAGGAAGTGTTTCTGTTAAAGGTGATACACTGCTTAGCTTTAATTACCTTTCTGTAAAATACGACTTGTGGGGCTTGCTTGATAAGCGAATAATGCTGCATGAGATAATATTAAACGAACCTGTCATAAATTCATCAAAGATAAAATCAGGTGATAGCCTGATCTGGAATTTTGAAAACCTTTTTACTGCAACTGAAAAAGATACTACCTCAAGCTCTCCTTTTGACTGGGATGTAAACGTTGAAAACTTTAAGATAGTAAATGGTTTTATTCGGGTTGCCGGTGACTCAATTAGTCCGGCAGCAAGATGGAAAGAAAAAAGAACCATAATGCAGATGTTTGATTTCAACCAGATAGATATTTCTGATCTGAACCTTGAGCTAAACACAAAATATTACCGGGATTTTAAATCAATAAGCGTTAATAACATATCTTTCAATACTAATTCAGACTTCAGCCTGCAAAAACTGAAATTTGATGTGAACTTAAATGAAAAAGAGAACTCAACTGAGCTTTGGAATTTTGAGCTGGTAACAAATAAAACTGATGTTAAAATATACAGACTGTTTGTTGAACAATTCAATCCGTTCAACGCATTTGTTTACGAGGATCTTGGTGATAAAAATATTATTGTAAGTATAGATATTAAAAAATTTAATTTTGATGATCTGACTTTCTTTCTTCCGTATCTGAATTTTCTTGATAGTACTGCTGGTGTAAAACTGGAGGCAACCGGGAAATATGGTGATCTAAACGCAGAAAATATTCAGGTCAGGCTTACAAATTCCACAATAAATTTCAAAGGGAACGTTAAAAATCTGCAAAAGCCCGATAGCCTGTACTTTGATGTTTTCGGGAATGATATAACAATTAATTCAAAGGATATAAAGTCTGTTTATAAAGGCGATATTCCGGATTTCGATGCATTGGGTACAATAAGTGCTGATCTGCATTACAAGGGTACATATAGAGTTTTCAACTCAGAGTTTACCTTAAATACTTCCTCTGGATATGCAGATGGTGTTTTCAATTTAGATATTCCTAACGAAATTTATTCCGGTTACATAAATACCCGTGCGCTAAACCCCGGCAGGATATTAAACAATAAAAGCTTATATGGCAATTTAAACCTATCAGCAAAATTTGATGGCGCAAGTTTTGATATTAAAAAAATGAATGCTAATCTGATTTATTCTATGACGGGATCACGTATTGGAAAATATGATGTAAAATATTCATCAGGTACAATACATGCAGCCAGGGGAAACATAGCAATGAATATCAGGCACGCCTCATCAATGGGTAATGCTAATATAAATGGAACTGTAAATATTGCAAATATTAAAAATCCAGTGTATAATTTAAAGGGAAATGTTCAGAGACTTGATGTTTCAAGAATTACAGGGAGCATGGGAGATAAGAGTAATTTAAATTTTGCATTTAATGTTAATGGCAGGGGCATCTCACCCGAAAATATAAATGGTGTATATAAGCTTGATATAAATGAATCTGTATATGGAAAGTATGAAATCCCGCAAACACCTGTTGATGCAGAAATTCACAGCAGTAATTCTAACGGAACAATAAAGCTTTCGACCGATATGGTTGATCTGAATGCTAAAGGCAGTTTTAAGTTAGATAAACTAATTGATGTAATTTTATATAACATCACACAGGTTCAGGAGCAAATTGCGCAAAGTACCGGTACACAAAGTCTTCTTATAGATTCATCACATGTTACAAATTCAACTTCACTAAGTTCAACAAGCTATAATAATACTGAACTGAATTTTACATATACTTTGGTAAGCAAGGATAGTATCAAACTTAAAAAAGTCCTGCAGCCATTTGGGGTTTACTTTAACGGGAATGTTTCAGGAGATATTGCAAATACTTCCGGGAAATTCACTTCAATAACAAAGCTTGATATTAAAGAGTTCACTTTGCAGGATACTGCAATTGTGGTAAAAAACCTGAAAACTGATTTTGTGTTTAATAATGAATATACTAATGGAATAAACGGGCTTGATATAAAGTTAAATGCTTTGGGTGATAAAATATCATTTGGTTCAAATACTTTCGATTCTATACAAACAAAATATAGTATGCACGGTTCAGATGCAGAGATTCAGTTCAGGGCCGGCATGGATACATCGGCAAACGCAATTGTACAGGGTAAACTGAACTTTGGTAATGGCAGTATCCATGCAGATCTTGATACTGTTTTGTTAACTTATGCCGGATATGATATTGAAAATAAAGGGAACTGGATCTTTAGTTTTGAAGAGGCTGATAGAATTAAGTTTGAGCAGTTCAACCTTAAGAGCAAGAACGCAATATTAAATGTATCAGGTGAACTTTCATTCACTAATGAAAGTGACCTTAAAATTGAAGGAAATAATCTTAAAATTACTGATATTGCTGCAATTGTAAATCAGGCAGATTCTACTTACATCATCTCAGCAAATGATGATATTGAAGGTGAAGTAACCAGGCTGTTAATAAATTATAAAGGTACATTTTCAGCTCCTGTGCTTAGTGCTGAGTTTACAACAAATACTTTAAAATATAAAAATACTGATATAGGAGTTATTTCATCCAAAATAAATTATGAAAATAATATTGTAGTTGCAAGTTTAAATATGCAAAATGCAAACAATAAAGGTGACCTTACAATAAAAGGTACAATCCCCTACCAAAGCCCATTTACAAGTAATACCTCTGCTGTATTAAATATTTCTTCTGCTCCGGTTGATATAAATTTTAAGGCAAATAACTTTGTGCTTGATTACTTTAGCGTGCTCATAAATGATGTTGCGAGTCTCAGGGGAATATTAAATGCTGATCTTTCTGCAAAGGGCACGGCATCTGACCCTGCATTAACGGGTAACTTAAAAATTACCAAAGGCGGGTATCTGCTGCCATTAACGGGAATGGATTATAGTTTTGATGCTTCTATGAGCACTGATAAATTCAAGCTGGTTCTGGATAATTTAAAGATTTACAATGAAGATGATGATTCAAGACATATTGACCTCTACGGGAGCCTTGATTTCAAAGACTTAAAAATTACCGATATAAATTTACAGGCTATGGGTGATATGGTTTTGCTTAACAAGGATGTTGAACAAAACGAAATGGGTGTTTATGGGTATTTGTATGCAGGCATTGGCAATCCTCCTGTTAAGATAACGGGAAGTCTTGACAGCCTTTTTATTACAGGACAGCTATTGATAAAAGATGCGACAATTTCTTCCGTTCCACTTGAAGGAAGCGGTTATAATGCCGGTGAGGATAATTTTGTTTATACAAATGCAGGAAGCGATTCAATTAAATATAATTTAGATTCGCTGATAGCTGTAACTGCTGATGATTATAATAGACTTAATCCATTTGAAAAATATCTCTATAAAGTTTCAGGCGATTCCATTAAACCAAGGTTTGTAAACCTTGATCTGAATGTTAAAACTGAAAATAGTATATATGCTTCAATTGATTTTAATAACCTTACCCGTGACAGATTGTTTGGTGAACTTAAGGCTGACCTTGATATCAAAACTGTGAATGGAAATCTGCAGGCTTTCGGCAGAGTTGATGTTGCAGGTGATTCATATTACCGGTTCTACAGGGATTTTAAGCTTAATGAAAGCAATATTGTTTTTGATGGCAATATTGCTGACCCAATACTGGATATTAAAGGTGTTTACTCAAGCCAAAAAACTAATAATCAATATGGCACTATAACAACAAGTGACGTTGAAGTTGTGATCACAATAAGAGGTAATGTTAAATCTCCCCAGCTTTCATTAAACCTTTACCAGGATGGCAGTGAAGTCTCCGGCAGCGATGCACAGGGTGATGCCATAACCTATTTACTCTTTGGAAGGTATAAGAGCGAACTCTCGGCATCTGAAAGGACATCTGTTGCCTCGTCTCTGGGAGCTTCAGTAGGGTCACTGTACGCTTCCTCATATCTCTCGCAGACAGTAAGGGAGATACTTCCCTTCATTGTAGATGCACAGTTTAATTACACTGAAGGCAATGTACAGAATACTGATGTTGAGCTTATATCAGAGCTTGGTGATGCAAGAGTTAAATTTGGGGGTAAGCTTTTTAAAGATGTTAAAAATTTTGAATTGGTCATCGATTATCCGCTTAACAGACTTTTAAATCTAAATCTCCCTGAAACACTTATGCTGGAATTTGCCCGAGAAGAGAAAAAACAGACACTCTCAACCAGCCCAAGTGATAAATTAACGACAGAAATAAAAATATTGTACAAAATAAAATTTTAGTGTAAGAGTCTTACTGCTTTTACACCAAAAACTTTTTCAGAACGCCTGCCCTATTCCAAATTGTATCGCCCATTTTTTATCTTTGAAGAAGTTTGGCAAGTCTTCAAATAGCCATTTCTTCCCTTCCGGCGCTGAGGGGTCATAAAGTTTAAACCCAAAATCGAATCTTATTGGTCCCACAAAAAGGTCATACCTTACACCGAATCCAATTGCATAAGCTATTTGTGAGAATTTAAAATCTTTGTGTGTTTCCCATACATTACCATAATCAATAAAAAAAGCTCCCCCCAGATTTTTCAGAAATCCTTCTGCAGATGGAAAAAGTCTCTGCCTTAGCTCAAAGCTGCCTTCAAAAAGGAAAGTACCGCCATTAATTTTATTTACCAATATTCCATTTTCCTTGGCATTCCACCCCCGCAGACTGCTTGAGCCGCCACTGAAAAACTTGTATACAGGCTGAACAGGAATTACATTATCACCTTTGCCGTATTCAATAATATCACCAATCTTGATGTTTGTTGCAAAAACAGTATTATCTTTTTTCGAAAGTGAAAAGTAAAATTTATTGAGCATGTATGCTTTAAAAAATTCCGAATAGAAAACACTTTTCCCTAAGATGCCTGTAACAACCCTTGGCAGTAAACCTGAATTACCAATAAGTATTGAATGATAAAATCCGCGTGATGGCGCCAGCAAATTATTGGTATTATCATGCTCAAATGTTAAGCTTAAAAAAGAGTTAAACTGAGTTTGTCTTCCTGTTGCAATGGTATCATACTTAATCCAAATAAGCTCTTCGGTAAGATCTAAATACGCGTTATTGTAAAATGTATGAGGGGCAATAAAGTAATTTAATGTAGTAGCATTTGCCGCAAAATAGTTTTTGTAATTTTCAACATTGTTAAATCCAATTGAAAGCTTATTCGTTAAAGTAATGTTTCGTTTAATAAAATGCGGCTGAGTAACTGTTGCTGAGAGCTCTGTTCTGTTTATATCTGTTGAATTAAAATCTTCTTCAATCTCTAATAACAAGGTACGGTTACCTGATAGAAAAAATTTGTTAAGATACCTTACCCCGGCTCCAAGGTAAAACCTGTTTTCAAAATTAGCTCCTTTAATATAGGGTGTCAGCTCATTTTTTTTATTAAGGATAATATCAACAGTAAAATCAACCCTGTTACCCGTTATTGCCGCTGGATTTATCTTTGCGCTTGATATTATTGGTATCTTTGAAATATTTCTTTCGCTATCAAGCTTTTTTGCTTTGCTATATATTTCGCCTTCTTTATATATTATTTCCTCCGTAGGCAATTCCTTTTGGAGTCCGTAAACATTATCTTTTATATTAATTACAGTACTGCCAAAATAATATATGGTATCAGTTCCTTCAAGCTCCAGTTCCACAATAACTGCGCTTTTTTCTTTGAATCGCTTTATGACTGTACCTGAATCAACCTTCAAACGGGCATTCATATTTCCGTTATTCTGCAGGCTGTCTAAAACTTCATTGGCGTGCTGCAGCACAAATACTTTACTGTAATTATCACCATGCTTAAGGGTATTTATTTTTTTAATCTTAGCTAAAGTTTCCTGTGGTATATTATCTATTCCTTTTATTATAACGGAATCAATCTTATAACGGTTATTTTCAGTGATAATAAATGTAACTGATGCTTCCTCATCTTCAATGTTGACCGATATTGATGTATCAACAGATACATCAAAAAAACCGTTATCAAAAAAATATTTTTTTAGTTTTTCAATATCTCCTTCAACAATTTTTTTGTTATACACTTTGCTTTTGGATATGCCAATTGCATCTTTTAGCTGGCTGTCATCAAAAGTCTGCTTACCTTTATGCTTGAATATAATTTCATCTATTTCAAATACCTGCTGTGAAAATAGCTTTACCGGTGTTCCTGTTACCAGAAATATGAGAATTATTATAACGAAATTTAATAATATGTTTTTTTGGTTCATCAATTGTACTGCAAAATTAGATTAGAGTCCTGCTTTTTTGATAACTTATCAGTGATAATGTTGTTTTTTTGATAAAATATCAGTTTTTCAGGGTATTATTGTAATTTTCAATTACTGTATCATAAATATATAGAGTTAAACCCTTGTATATACACCTATTATCAATACTTTATATAATATATAATAGCAATTTTATGAGAATAGTTCTATTATTTCCATGCTTATATTTATACAATTTGTATAATTTTACAGACATATTCTCGTAATAAATTTAACAGTATATTGAAGTAATAGTATTTTTTGTATCTTGAATATCCCTTTTAAATCCAGTAACTTGTAATTATACTATCATAGTTAAGTTCCTTATACTACTGACTTTTAGATCAAAACACCCGTTAAGTATTTATTTTTGAATAATAATTTTATATTGAAGAAGATACGATTAATACTAATAGAAGATAACAGGTTGCTGCGTGAAGGAATAAACGCAATGCTTAAAAAAGAGCCTGATATTAATGTAATTGAAACTTTTTTGATGATAGTGATTTTGTCTTAAGTAAGATAGGCGAACTGAAACCACATGTTGTTTTACTGGATCTTGGTTTAGCAAATCAAAATAGTTTGGAGCTTGTTAGATCTTTAAAGGTTGAGTATCCTGATGTAAATGTTATTGTTATGGATCTCATTCCAAATCAGGATGATATGATGCGGTATATTGAAGCAGGTGTATCCGGCTTTATTCTAAAAGACGCTACAGTTCCTGAATTTACAAAAACTATTCGTTCAGTAGCTGGTGGAGAAAAAATTTTACCAACTATACTTGCCGGGTCACTTTTTTCGCAGATAATGGATTATGGTATTAAAGTTTTAGGACCTGATAAATTGGTTAAAGCTGTCAGAATGACAAAACGTGAACGTGAAATTGTTGAGTTGATAGCTGAAGGTTTAGCTAATAAAGAAATTGCACTCAGACTTAATCTTTCTATCTTCACAGTAAAAAGCCATGTTCATAATATTCTTGAAAAAATGGCGCTTAATACACGTGTTCAGATAGCAATAAACGCCAATTCCGTTGATGGTGTTTCTATAGAAATCAAGTAATATTAACTAAAACTAATACTATATTTTCTTTGTTATATATAAAGCTAACAGTTTCAAAATAAACTATTGTTTTCAAATATTGAATTAATTGACAAAACCCCTATTTTTCTATATGTTTAATTCACAAAGTTTAAGAAAATCATTTAACATT
>JANPBV010000083.1:0-13189 GCA_031430615.1 Ignavibacteria bacterium
TTTGCAGATAAAGCCGGAAAATTAGGCAAAAAAGCTGCTGTAGTAATAGATCCTGAAACAGGAAAAGAAACAAAACTTCTTAACGTAAAATTCATCGAATCAGTTAAGACAGAAAAAGGCACATGGAAATTCCTTGAGAGAATGCATAAGGTTTACGAATCTTCACTTAAACCGTACAAACCGTAAGTAAGTTAAATTTAAGCAATTTTTTAGAGTTAAGAATTATTTAATCCGGAAGAAAAGATACCACAATGTCAAAAATTTGTGAATTAACAGGAAAAAAGCCGCTTTCAGGAAACAATGTTTCCCATGCGCATAATAAGACAAAAAGAAAACAGCTCCCCAATCTTAGAGTAAAAAGGATCTGGATAGAAGAAGAAAATAAGTTTGTAACCCTGAGGATCTCAACAAGCGCTCTTAGAACACTGAAGAAAAAGGGTTATGCTAAAATGGTTGCAGAAATGAAACAGGCAGGATAATTTTTTGTCAGTAAAAGTTTTTAATAGGAGTGTAAACCTGATTTACACTCCTATTACTTTGTAGATTCGTATTTTTTTTCAGTAAATGTATTCTAATTTATCGTTAAGAACTTTCTTACTTTGCAAAACACACCACAAATAAGTGTTATTATTCCAACACTCAACGAAGAGAAGCTGATATTACAGACCCTTGGTCAGTTCACTCCGCAATTAAAAGAAAAATTCAAACTTGAAATAATTATTTCCGATGGCGGCAGTACGGATAATACTCTGAATATGTTAGCTCCAATTGCGGATAAAGTTGTAACCGCAATGCCCGGTATCAAACAGAATATACCACAGGGAAGAAATTCAGGCGCAAAAGCCGCAAGCGGAAAATTTCTTTATTTCTTCAACGCTGATACAATGATAGAAGAAGTTGATAAGTTCTTTAGCATGTCATTAAATGCTTTTAATACAGATTCTCATCTTGCCCTAACCTGCAGGTTCCACGTCTTCCCTGATGATGTAAAGTTATCCGATAAAATGTTCCATGGATTTTATAATAATTATGTCAGAATTTTAAATTTATTAGGTATGGGTATGGGCAGAGGTGAATGCCAGATGATAAGAAGTGATGTATTCCAAAAGGTAAACGGGTATAATGAATTGCTTGCCGCCGGTGAGGATTACGACCTGTACAGAAGGATTAAACTGCTTGGCAGGGGCAAAATTAAATTCATGAAAGATCTTCTTGTATATGAATCACCACGCAGGTACAGGAAATTTGGATACATAAAAGTATTTGGTGACTGGACTAAAAATTCGTTTTCAGTATTCTTTAAAAACAGGTCAATAAGTGAAGAGTGGGAACAGGTCAGATAGAAAGGTAATCCCCTTTTACTAAATAATTTTCTACATAATCCTTAATAGAATCATCCAATTTCAAAATCTTATTTTCATAGCCGGCATTTCTCAGTTTTTCTATATTAGCTTTACTGTAATACTGATATTGCTCCCTGATACTCTCCGGCATATCTATGAATTCAATATTAGGCTCTTTGCCAAGCGCTTTAAATACTGCATTTGCAGCATCAAGCCACGTTGCTGCCGTTCCGGAGCCTATATTATATATACCTGTTTCATTCTTCCCTGCTTCGTTGAACGGGTCAAAGAATAATGTCATCTCAACTGCATCCTTCACGTAAATGAAATCACGCATCTGCTCTCCATCTTTGTATTCAGGCTTCAATGATTTAAAAAGCTTTAACTTACCCGTTTCATTAATTTGCGTATATGCTTTATTTACCATACTCCGCATATCAGCTTTATGGTTTTCGTTCGGACCGAATACGTTAAAATATTTCAACCCAACAAACTTATTATGCAGTTTATTTTCAATTACCCACATATCAAACATTTGTTTTGATAGTCCGTACTTATTAAGTGGTTTTAATTTGGGAATAGTTTCAAGGTCGTCATCAAACCCAGCGGAACCGTCTCCGTAAGTTGCAGCGCTTGAAGCATAGATATACTTAGTATTATTTTTAACGCACCAGTTACCAAGTGATTTTGTGTACTCAACATTATTTTCTATAAGGTAATCCATATTGTTTTCAGTGGTTGAGCTGCATGCGCCCATATGGTAAATAGTATCAACCTTATAATTGATTGCACCTGTCTGCACTTTTTTTAAGAATGAATCTTTATCAATAAAATCAACATAATCCAGTCCAGCCAGATTTTGCTCTTTGGTACCTTTTGTATCTTCATCAACAATAAGTATATCGTGGTTGCCGAGCGTGTTCAGCCTCCAGCAAATCGCGCTACCGATAAATCCCGCCCCGCCTGTAATAATTTTCATTGTAGTTATAATTAAGACTACAAATTTACGTTATTGTTGTATCTAATTCAATTTATTACATATTTTTACATATAAAAATTTTTTTCAGTAGAATTTTAGTTAAGAAATCATTAAGTTTCGCAAAATTAGATTATAATCAAATTAAACCGTTGGAGGTAGTATGAAAAAAATTTTCACTATTTTAATTTTTTTAGTTATACTAACACCTTTTATTTCAGCACAAAGGATTGTATTCGAATCAGATTTCGAAACTCTTCCTTTACAACTTCCGGATAGTATCCCTACAGGGTGGTTTAAGCTTGATGTAGATGCCAATAATCCTTCTATAACCTGGGCCGTAAGAGATACCAGTATGAGTTTTAATGGCCGGCCAACAAGACCTCAAGCCCATAATAGTGCTAAATCACTTGAAATTCCATGGTATGCAGGGCAAGGTGGAAATGATATTAATGATGACTGGGTATTTACCACAACTTTTTCCGCTCAAACAGGCGACAGTTTAATTTTCTGGATGTTAATCGGAGGTACTGCAACATACAACCCCGGTTTAATTGACAGTATGCAGTTGCATATTTGTTTTGATCAAGATCCTGGTGCTTCGATCCAAAAACTTGGAACACTTGTATCATCTGACACAAGTAATATCTGGAGACAATACAAATTCAATTTAAGTTCATTTGCGGGTCAAACAATATGCGTAGCTTTCAGATACTATATGAATACATCTGTTGATGGATTGTGGTGCAATATTGATGATGTTTTTATCGGTAATCATAGTGCTATCGGTATCCAGCAGATCAGTTCTGAAGTTCCTGGTACTTTTGAATTAAAGCAGAATTATCCAAATCCATTCAACCCAACTACAAATATTGAATTCAGCATAGCCAAGACAAGAGATGTAAATCTGGTTATTTACAATTCACTTGGGCAGCTTGTTCAAACACTTGTAAACCAGGAATTAAAACCCGGTACGTACAAGTATGATTTCAATGCATCAGGTTTGCCAAGCGGTTCATATTATTACAGGCTAACCGCCGGTGATTTTGTGAAGACAAATAAAATGATTTTGGTGAAATAAGACCCCACCCCAATTTACTAAGGGACGCTAATTTGTGTCCCTTTTTTATTAGCAGAAATAAATATATATCGGAAATTTCTATAACCAATAACTGAACACGGATGACGCAGATGTTACTGATATGCACAGATAAAATCAGCAAAAATCAGTTTAATCAGTGTTATCTGTGTCCTATTTCTTTTATATTCTTTAGTTTTTAGATGTACCCTTATGAGATTGCTTCCTAAAGGCGTAGCGTTAAGGTTGCAAATGTTCACCAAATTCTCCCATTCGGGCATCTTAACATTAAAATCACTATGTAAATAAACCTCAAAATTTCATCGTTTTTCATTGAAACTGACCATCTTATTAAATATATTTGTTTTTTATAAAACTTTCCAAACTACATGAATTATAAGAGGCTAAATTATATCTTTGCGGGGATAGTGTTTCTCGTCTGTGCTATCACCTATTTATATACTATGCAAAAAACCCTGTCTTTTTGGGACTGTGGTGAATTTATTGCATGCGGTTATACGCTTTCAGTTCCCCATCCACCCGGAGCTCCGTTATGGATACTGCTGGGTAAGCTGGCTACAATGATACCAATAGGCTCAAATCCCGCTTTAAGGATGAACGCACTTGCGGCAATAAGCTCTGCATTTACAGCAGCATTTTTATATCTCGTAATTGTATCTGTGATAAAAGTATGGAAAGGCGAGATAAAGACCCAGTGGGATGCGATAATGGTTTATTCCGCAGCCGCAATTGGAGCACTATCCTTTGCATTTGGTGACGCGGAGTGGTTTAACGCGAATGAATCGGAAGTATATGCATTAGGTACAATGTTAGTTGGTCTGTGTGTTTGGCTTTTAATGCGTTGGTGGGAAAAAGCAGATGAAAAAGGCAATGAAAGAATATTGTTATTAATAGCGTTCATTGTAGGATTATCACTCGGTATTCATTTACTTGTAGTCCAGGTAATTCTTGTCGCTGGATTTGTATTTTATTTCAGAAGGCATAAATATGAACGCAAAACTTTCCTAATAGCATTCGCAATATCAGCAGGAGCGTTTATTGCAGTTTACCCTATTACAGTAATCTGGTTCCCAACATGGCTTGGCGGCGATATAAAAGCATTTAAAGTTGAAGATAGCGGCTTAGTTACGCTGCTTGCCGCATTAATTGCACCGGCATTAATTTACGGTGTTTACTGGGCATATAAGAATAAAAAACAAACTCACGCACTTGCTTTTTCAGCAGCGTTTCTTATAATACTTGGTTATACTATTTACGCAGGTGTAATTTTAAGAGCAAATGTAAGCAACCTTCCTATAAACGAAAATGAGCCGAAGAATCTTCCGGGACTTGTATCGTACTTAAGCCGTGAGCAATACGGTGATGCGCCTTTCTGGCCAAGAAGATATTCACAGGAACCAATGCATAAAAGAACCTGGGCTAATTATACAGGTGATATGGATTTCTTTTGGAAATACCAGATCAACCAAATGTTCAACCGCTATCTTGGATGGCAGTATATCGGCAGAGAAAGTTATGACCAGGATACAGGCATTGGATGGACAGCTTCAAGCGGTACAAAAATGCTGATTATTATCGGGCTTAGCGCTCTATTACTTGCCTCGATGTATTTCTATTCTTCAGGGAAGTACCTGTATAGTTTAATGAGTGTAATATTACTGCTGGTTGTTGGGGCAGCGGGTTTCTGGTCAACGGCATTCAAAGCAATACCGTTCTTGATCGGGCTCTTCGGGTTATTCTACCACTTCCGCAAGGACTGGAAGCTAGGTTTAACATTCCTATGGATGTTCCTGCTAATGGGTGTATTTACAGCGCTCTTCCAGCGTCAGCAGGACCCACAGCCAAGAGAAAGAGATTACTTCTACACCGGAGCGTTTTTTGTTTACTCGCTCTGGGTAGGGCTTGGTATTATGGGTATAATTGAGCTTATTAAAGAAAGCATTGCTAATTCTCAAATGAGTAAAGTATTTTCAGGCGCAGTCTTAGTTGCATGCCTTGCGTTTATTCCGGGAATGATGTTTAAGACAAATTTCCATTACAATAACAGGAATGAAAATACTGTACCATTTGAATACGCGTATAATTTATTGCAGGGTTTGGATAAAGACGCGATACTTTTCACAAACGGTGATAACGATACTTTCCCTCTTTGGTACCTGCAGGCAGTTGAAAGCTACAGAACAGATGTAAGAGTTGTAAACCTGAGTTTATTGAATACTGACTGGTATATTTTAGATATGAAGAACTCTATGCCATATGGAAGCCTTAAAGTACCTATCAGTTATTCAGATGATGAAATAAAAAAGATATCCCCTGTTCAATGGGGCGATTTTAAAGCAGTTACAGTTGCAGTTCCGCCTAATGCATATCCTGATAGCTTAAAATCGAAGAGCCTTACTCCTGATAAGCTTATATGGAAGATGCCTTATTCATTTACATCCGGTAACATTAAAGCTGTCAAAGTTCAGGATCAGATGATATATGATATCCTTAAAACAAATAACTGGCAAAGACCTGTTTATTTTTCAGCAACTGTAACAGAAGATAACTTTATAGGTCTGGAAGAGTATGTAGTACAGGAAGGAATGGCTAAGAGAATAGTTCCGTTTAAATCTGAAATACCCGTTCAATTCCGCATTAATGTAGAAAGAATGTGGAAGAATTTCATGGTTACACCGGCCGGTTATTCCAAAACCCCGCAGGATGGATACTTCTTCAAGAATTTCCAGAATCCGAATATATTCTTCAACCAGGTTGAAACCAATGCTGTGCAAAGTTACCGTACACAATACCTGCAGTTTGCGTATGAATTCATTAACCAGGGTGATAAAGTTAAAACAAATGAAGTACTGGATAGGATGGAAATGCTGTTTCCTAAGAACATCATTCCATATGATTACAGGATATTGTATGATGTAGCAATGCAGTACCTGAAAGCAGATAACAGGGCTAAATTTGATGAGCTATCTCCGCTGGTAGAAAAAGACGCGCTTGATGCATTAGCCAAGAATCCTAATGATATTCAGTCATTCTGGAATCCTTACAAACTTTTGCTAGATATTTATGAAACAAGAAATGATTACAATAAAGCTTTAGAAATATTATACAAGCTTGATAGAATATCACCAAACAATCCTGAAGTTAAGAATAAAATAGAATTGCTTAAACAGAAACAACAGGGTAAGTAAGAAATAACATTAATACCGGCAGTTTGCTAAAGCAATAAATAAATTGTTAAAGCATACTGCCGGACTGATTTTAATAAGACAGAACTATCATAATAAGTGAACAAAAAAAAACAGGTAAACAGGTATAAACCAAAAAAACAGGCAACCGATAAATCGTTTGATATTAGAATTTACGGGTTTATTCTATTAAGCATCCTTGCAGTAATTTTATATTTTTATTCCAAAACTTTCGATTTTATTCAGGATGATTCCTTCATTACTTTCCGATATGTAAAGAACTTCACCGAAGGCAACGGGCTTGTTTTTAATATTGGCGAAAGGGTTGAAGGATATACATGTTTTCTATGGGTAATATTGCTCTCCGGGGTTAAATCACTTGGTTTTAATTTTATATCAGCCTCACAAGTGCTTGGAATAATTTCATCTATGCTTACCCTTTTATTTACATACTTTATTTCATCAAAGATATTCCCAAAAGATAAAGGCTCGGCATTTAACCTTGTATTCAGCCTTGGAGCTGTTGCATTACTTGCAGCAAATGGTTCATTTGCATTCTGGGCAGTAAGCGGTATGGAAACAGGATTATTCGGCTGTTTAATTACTCTGGGAATTTATCTTTACCTTAGAGAGCTTAATGACAATTCAGACAGCATTCCACTATCTTCACTGGTATTTTTCTTTGCGGCTCTAACCCGCCCTGAAGGAAACCTGATATTTGCGGTAACAATTCTGCACAAAATAATCTATACTTTAAAACACAAAAAAACTGATATTTCATCCAATGTTAATAAGCTTATTTCAAAGAATAATTTACTTTGGATTGGGATGTATTTTGTACCGGCCTTGATATTTATGATTTGGCGTTATTCATACTACGGGTACCTGATGCCGAATACTTTCTATGCTAAGACAGGTACATCAATGGAATATTTTTCTACCGGTTTGGATTATACATGGACATTCCTGAGATCATACGGGTTTTATGGTTTGTTTGCATTAATTGCTTTATATACACTCACTTCAAAAGAAAGATTTTACAGCTATCTTTATCTAGTAATGATATTTGTAGTATTCACACTATATGTAATATTTGTAGGCGGTGATGTATTAAGACCTAACAGGTTCTTTGTACCTATAATGCCTGTATTTTTCATCCTTGTACAGGAAGGGCTGGCAATGCTTACCGAACTATTTGATAAAAAACGTGAAATGGTTATCGGCGCAATTGTGGGGATTCTCATTATTGGGGGGTCTTCGTATTATACATACAGCAATGAAGCTCAGGTATTAAAAGGTTACGCTGATCTTGAAAAAGGGCTTGTAGAAAAGATGAAAATAACCGCCAACTGGCTTAAGAATAAGCAGGTACAATCCGGTAAGCCATTGACTGTTGCCGCAACTACAATTGGCGCAATTTCATATTATTCAGATGTAATTTTGATTGATATGCTTGGCTTAACCGATAAGGAAGTAGCTCATAACCCCAAACCAATACCTGAGATTTCAAGCAAGGAAGTTGGCTGGAGAGAAAGAAATTATAATGTTGATTATATTCTAAGCCGTAAACCTGATTTTATCTATTTTTCAACAGGAATTAAACCAAGCGCATATGCTGAGCGCGGCTTGTTTACGAGTGATGAATTCATGAAGTATTACTATCCATATTACTTTACTGTTAAAGATATTAACTTTACTGATATAATGTATAAAAGGAAAACGGATGATGAAGTGTCTAAAATTGCTGTTCTGCCTCCTAACCCAAATTACCAGAAGTCCTTTGTCAACCTGTATAACCAGGCTATGAATACCCAGAAGGATAAAGCAAAAACACAGGAAGCAATAGATCTATACTTAAAGGCTGTAGCAGCGGGTCCGGCAGGCTGGGGAACACCATACCAGATGATGGGTGAGCTATATATACAGTTAAATGAAAGAGATAAAGCGATTGAAAGTTTCAAAAAATCAGTTGAACTTGATGATTACAACCTTCTTGCTCACTACTATTTATACCAGTATTACACCGGTAAAAAAGATACCGCAAATGCTAATATGAATATAGATAAAATAAGAAAATTCGCGCCTGAAATGCTGAACAAGTAAACCAGTAAACATGTAATTTAAAACAATGGCTCTCGTAAACGATATAAAGATATATTTTAAGATGATGTTCAACTATAAACCAAAAACCTTTTGGAATGAACTGCTTACAAATTCATTTGACTTAAAAGGTGTTGGTCATTACAGGCTTAGCAATGAAGAGAACCTTAAGATGTATGAAGAAAAGAAGGCAATATTAATAGACGAAATGGATAAAGCCGGTGTGAAGGTAACTGAAAACACTTCAATTGTAGAAATTGGCATTGGAGTTGGTTACTGGACAGATTTCTTTAATTCATTAGGGGCTAAAGATTACACAGGCAATGATATCGCAGAGATTTCCATAATAAACCTGCAGCAAAAATATCCGCAGTATAATTTTATTCTAGGTGATATAAGTGAAGTAAAACTTCCTGAAGGAAAGTTTGATCTGGGTGTAATGATTGATGTAACACAGCATATTACTGACGATGAACGCTTTACCAGCGCAATGGATAACCTGTGGCGTTCGCTAAAAAGCGGCGCTAAACTGATTATCACAATGTGGGATCCTGCAAAGAATGTTTACCTTTCTAATAAATTAAGACTAAACAGAATAGAAAAACCACGCGGAATTGAATGGTATCAAAAGATTTACGGAAACGCTGAAGTACTTTCAAAGGTCGATTTCAACGATAAATATTTTGTGATATTCAAAAAACCCTGAGCCTAATTAATAAACTTATTCAATAATACATCATGAGAATATTAATAAATGCGTTATCAGGAATTGGTGATGCCTTAATGTTCTCTCCCGCTTTAGCCTTATTAAAAAAGCATTCCCCGGAAATTATAATTGATATGGCTGTTATGTTCAAGCCTGTTGAAGATCTGTTTAAAAATAACCCTCATATAAATAATATATATTTTTTAGATTTCCTGAAACAATCAAAGCTTAAATCACTTAAGCAAACCCTGGCATTAAAGAAAAACAATTATGATGCATCTATTAATGTTTATCCATCAAACCGGAGCGAGTATAACTTTATTCAATATCTTGAACATGCTAAGTTAAAGGTTGGCACAAAATATAACAATTACTCTAAGTCAAACTGGGATTTTCTTAACACCAAGCTTATCGATGAGGTAACCAACAGGCACAATGTCATCGAAAATTTCGAACTTGCAAAAGCTGTTATTCCTGATATTAGAGAAGAAGAACTGAGCAGACTTGAAATATATTTAACCCCAAAAGATGATGAATTCGCGCGGAATTATTTCGTTGAAAACGGACTTGGAAATGATTTAGTAATCGGTTTTCATGCTGGTTCAGCCACCTTTAAAGGACACATAAATAAACGCTGGTCAGCAGTAAAATATGCTGCCCTTGCCAAAAGACTTGTGGAAAATTATAATGCTAAGATACTGTTATTTGGAACAGAACGAGATGTGAATGAGAAGATTCAAACTATCGGCGGGAAAAATATATTAATACCCAAAACTGATAATTTACTGCAGTCACTCGCTTTCATGGAAAAATGTAACCTTTTTGTAAGTAACGATTCCGCTTTAATGCATTTAGCTGCTGGACTCCAAATACCTCAGGTAGCAATATTCGCTTACACAAATTATAAGGAGCTTCACCCTTGGCAGAACAGGCATATAATTGTTCGGACAGAGCTTGATTGTTCACCATGTTTTTTTAATTCACCCAAACCTGTAAAATGTATTTTCAACGGGCAGGATATGTACAAATGTATAAAATTAGTTTCCGTAGCTGATGTGTTCTCGGCGTGTGAAGTGTTAATCGAAGAAATTCCACGTAATATTGAATCGTGAAATAGTATTTAAGAATCCTCCCCTATCCATAAATGGGTATACACCCGTATTGTAAACAATTCTATCGAGTATATTCTCCAGAGTCAAACCAAATGTAGCTTTACCGATTTTTCCTATGATATAAAAATCAAGCGTTGCGTTGGCAGGGATTTTAAGGTTTTCATTTTGTATACCTGCACCATACACAGACCAAAAACGTGAGTTTAAGCCAATCTTATATTCTAACTTATTCTTAAAAGCAACATCATGCCAAGATAGATTCAGATTCCCATAGTGCTTTGGTGAGTATATATTCTCAATACTGGTTGGATTATATTTATAGAACGGAACAATATTAAATGTATAGGAGCCTTCAAGATCAAATTTATATAACCTAACTTTAAAATTATTATTTAAACCTTTATAAATTAAGCCCCCATATTCATAATAATAAAATTCACTTCCGATGTTGTTTTGCCCGAAAGTATAATTGATCTTTGCGGAACTATAGTTGCTTTTTGAATTGAACATCACCCGGAATTTTATATTTTCACTACTATCAATTTTTATCATATATCCGGCGTTCACACCATAAAAATATACTAAGGAATTGAACGGATTTCTGCTGTATCCATTAATATATCCTGAAACAAGCATATTATTATATTTTAGATCAATATTTTCAAGATAATTAATTGCGCTTACATTCTCATTGCTATACATTAAATATGAAGTTAAAGAAGTAATATCAATTATCCTGTAATTGTATTCAATCTCTGATCTTGAAATAAGATCAATATTTTTTAAAGCTTTGAAATTGATTACTTCCTGTAACTTTGCTCCATAGTTTATCCAATGAAAATCATCTTTTGAAAATATTCCATTAGGGTTCGGCCTATTCTCTTCATCCCTGTACATTCTGAATGAATTGCTAACATATGCCTGCAATCGTGTATAAGAATTTTTCCCGGCTAGGAATATTGTATTTAGATCAACATCAAACCTTTCCTTAATCTCATATGCATCTGAGTTATTTACAATAGCTTTTGCGGTATTAAATATCTGTTCCTTATCTCCCAAATTAACTGTATCAGCATTAATTCCGCCATTTAATCCTTTTTGGATTTTTGCATAGTTAACATTCAATGAGAAATTAAGTTTATTGGATGGAGCAAAGTTAAGATTAAACCTTCCAAGCCATTTATCAAAATCACTGTTTATGTAATGACCATCATATGAATGCTTGGTAATTCCAAAATTAAAATTCAATTTCCTAAAGAAATTCTGGTGGAAATTGCCGTCAAAATACAGATTTTCATACCTATCCTGATAAAAGCTAATTTCTGTATAGGGTCTGAATTGGAATAGTTCGCGCTCTATGATATTTATACTATTATTATAATTATATACATTATTCCCAAAACCATTTGAAAGTTCTATCTCAGCTATTTCATTCCTGGAAAGTAGATTTAGGTCAGTTGTTCCATCAATGAAATCATTAATTGGCCTGCCATGTCTGAATACTCCTGTTTCTCTAATTCCAAGTTGGTTAAAGCTTAAAGGATTCAATTGACCAACATCCATGAATTTCAGATAATATCCGGGAAGATAGTTGAAAATATCTTCGAGTGATTTGGCAGGATACCATAAAAATCTCCGGCGGGTTAATGTATCGGGATTTAATTTATTTAAGTATTGGTAATTATGGTCTGCCAGTATAAAGTTTTGGACTGTAGAAGTATCTTTTGGTGAAACAGGTTTTATTTTTGGTTTGGTGGTATCCTGAGAAAAGGAAAACATATTTATTACCGCTAAGGCAATTAATGTGAAGAAAATATTTACATTTAATCGGTTCAATTAATAAAATTATTGTTTTAAGATTTTCTTAAAAGCATATTGGATCCCCACTTGCGTGGGGATGAGTGCTTAAGACTGTATCTGACCGTCAACCATTCTGAGTGTTCTATCGGTCTTTTGAGCAAAAACTTCGTTATGCGTTACAATTATGAATGTCCTGTTATACTTTTTCCTCAGTTCAAATATCAAATGCAGCACTTCATCGCTGTTCTTTGAGTCAAGGTTACCTGTAGGTTCATCAGCAAGTATAACTTTTGGTGAATTGATAAGCGCCCTTGCAATTGCGACTCTCTGCGCTTCACCTCCTGATAGCTCTGATGGTTTGTGATGCAGCCTATCACCCAACCCCACTTCAGTCAATATTTCCTTAGCCTTACCTTCCACTGATTTCATCGATTTACCTGAGATCATTGCTGCTATACAGACATTTTCTATTGCAGAAAATTCCGGCAGAAGGTGGTGAAACTGGAACACAAAACCTATCCTTGTATTACGGAATCGCGCAAGCTCGTTGCTGCCTAGCGAAAAGACATCTTCTCCGTCAAACATTACACTACCAGTAGTTGGTTTATCAAGTGTACCTATGATATGCAATAGAGTGCTCTTTCCTGCGCCCGATGGTCCAACGATTGTAATGACTTCACCTTCGTATATCTCGGTATCAATACCTTTTAGTACCCGCAGGTTTTCTGTTTTAGATATCTGGTATTCCTTGGTTAAGCCTGTGGTTTTTATTATTACTTTTCTATCTGTATCCAATACTTATCTATTGTTAATTAATTATTTTTACTTCCAAACCTGCCAGGTTTTTAAAACCTGGCAGGTTTAATAC
>JANPBV010000084.1:0-5602 GCA_031430615.1 Ignavibacteria bacterium
TATTCAAATGTAATAGAGAAATTTACTTATTATGGATTTAGCAGTACCGGAAGAAACTCATACCAAACAGGCACTTATTCAATCAATAAATTTATATTCTCAGGTGAGATCAAGAAAAATGAACAAATTGTGAAAACAAAAACGACATTGATCTTTTCAGAAGACGGAAATTCGATGGATTTTATTTTAGAGCACGAAGAAAACGCTAAATGGATAATTATTGATAAGAAACGAACCTTAAAAATTCTATAATTACTTCTCCAAATTACTTACTGGAATGATTAAATGCTACAAAAAAAGCGGACTTATGACCGCTATTTTTTTAATACTTCGTAATTTGAGAAATAATTACTGAATAATATTTTACTTCCCAAACAACTTCTGCTCACACTCATCATAGTCACAGCATGTATGGCAGACACGTTTCATTGCGTGAAAATCTTCAAGTTCAATATCTTTGGATAAAAATATATCCTTAACAGGTTCATTTCTTAATAAGTCTGTGCTTAAATATTTTTTGTTCGAGTCAGGAAAAACGGTTACAACAACCGCATCATCACCCAGTTCATTTTGAGCCATTAATGCTCCAATGAAATTTGCGCCTGAAGATATTCCAACTGCCAGACCAAGCTCAGCAGAAAGTTTTTGAGCCATAATAATAGCATCACCATCATGTACAGGTATTACACTGTCTGTCTTATCAAGCTCCATTATTGCAGGTATAAACTCATCAGAAATTCCCTGTATCCTGTGAGAACCGACTTTATATCCGGTGGTAAGTGTTGGTGATTCAGCGGGTTCAATTGGGTGAACTTTTACCTTCGGGTGCAGTTCTTTTAACCTTTTACCCACACCCATTATTGTACCACCTGTGCCAACTCCCGCGCAAAATGCATCCGGTTTTAGTGAACGGAACTTAAGCTGCCACCAGATCTCTGGTCCTGTATTTTCATAATGTGCATCGCAGTTAGCTGAATTGGAAAACTGGCACGGCAAAAATACATTTTTATTCTCACGCGCAAAATCTTCTGTCATTTTGATACTGCCTAAAAATCCACCCTGCTCTCTTGTCACAGGATGTATCTTTGCTCCCATGCTTTGAATAAGATCAACACGTTCCCTGCTCATCCAGTCAGGCATATAAATAATTACAGGGTGTCCTAATGCCCTGCCAATTGCAGAAAATGATATTCCTGTATTTCCGCTTGTAGCCTCAACTATCATATCACCCGCTTTAATTGCACCAGATTCATATGCATTTTTCAGAATATGCAAAGCCATTCTATCCTTAATACTGCCTGTCATATTATGATTTTCTGACTTAGCGTATATTACCCTGGGCTTACCTTTATAAGTAAATTTTATGCCAAGAAGCGGAGTATTGCCGATCAGATGCTTTAATCCCATAAATTTTTTTGGCAGGGGATAATTTGTTACTTCAGCAGTATTTTCCATAACTTAAAATATTATAATTCTGTTATTTACAATATAATTTATATAATTAAATAATAATATCTAAATAAATGAAACCATTTATTGGACAAAAAAAAGAGCCTTAAAAAAGGCTCTTTTTGCAAATTTTATATAAATATAATTTATTTCACTTTTGCGCTGTAAAGAATTTTTTCCATTGTAGCGTTATTCTTTTCAAAGTTAGCTGTTGGTGTGAAGATGTAAAGCACATAGTTACCTTTACCGCCGTTTTCGATAGCGCTCATAACATACATCATCATATCTGTTCCGTCAATTTTACCTCTTGCAGTTGTAATATAACCTTCCATGTTGCTTTCTGTGAAAGCAAAAGCTTCGCCATCGGGTTCAAAATCAAAATCAGCCAAAGCTAAACCTAAGAGTTCATCTGCGGTAATCTGGTCATTTGAAAATATCACAAAAGTAGTACCCATTGTTTTATCTTCGCTCGTAGCGGTAAACTTTGTCTCTGTATCAGATGAAATTGTCCAGTTTGATGGAGCACTGAAATGGAATTTACCGTCTTTGGAAACAAGCTCTGTCCAGTCAGCCGGAACATCTGATTTGATCTCTTTCTTTGGAGCATCAGATTTCTTGAACTCTTTTTTCTTTTTATCGCCTTCTTTTTTATCGGTTGTCTGGGTTTTGGTATCTGTCTTTGTGTCTGTTTTTGTATCGGTTTTTACGTCTTTTTTACCGCAGCTGCTTGCAATGAACGCAAACATTAATAAAACAACTAATAATGAAGTTAAATTGAGTTTTCTCATTTATTCTTTCTAAATGTTTATTTAAAATATAGTGCAAATATAATCCTTATATTATTATAAGTCAAATATTTAAAATTCATGTTTTTAGTTATAATTCGGGTGTTAATTCTTAAAAATACTGATTTAAATGGAATGTGATATTAATAAAGATAACTATTTTATTCCAAACCATGGACCTGATCTATTAGCTTTTTACAACAGGTGAAATATTGAATTATTAAATTCCACACCAAACCAATGATGTGCTTTATCCGGATCAAAATCAGGTTGTTTTGACATTTTTATTGTAGTATTGCAGTTTATTTATTGAAAATATATTTTTTTCATAAAGATTCAGCTAAAAAAATGTGCTTTTTTAGTAACTTAAATTTTACCTAAAACATTAAAAAAAACAAGCTTTTTGATAGCTGATTTTACTAATCATATATAGTTAGTTTATCTATAATGAACTCCACTTGATTAATAATACTTCTTTACTATATTGTACTACAATTAAAATTTTAGGGGAAAGTTTATGAAGTATCTAATAGTTTTTTTTATTATTTGCTGTTCAGCATTTATTTTTTCATCTTGTGATTCTTCTACAGATAGTAAGTCAACAAGCACAGCCCCGCCTTCTCTGGTGAGCCCTTCAGATAATGCTACCAATGTAGGCACATTAGCCACTTTTCAATGGACAGGTGAAGCTAACGTAATATGGATTGATGTGAATTCCTCTTTTCCAAGTCCTATATCTTACACAGTTACGGGTACATCTTATACGCTCACTTCTCCTTTAAGCCCCAACAGTCAGTATTACTGGAAAGCCGGTAAGATAGTAGGCAGTACCACATACTGGTCAAGCAATTATTATAATTTCATAACAGGGAATTAATTATCTAATAATTATGTATTCACAAAAAATCATCCCGCTAAGTAGAAAAGCGGGATGCTTTTTTTGTGTCATATACCATTATGACATTTATAGCAGGCACTTTTTATACAAAATTTTCTTCACTGCATTGCTTTAATTTGTTAATTAATTTTGTAATGTATCAACAATCTGATCTGGTAGCTACCCACCGATAAATTTGATTAAAATTGCAAAATGATGATATTTGAAAAGAGTAATATTGTGTATTTCCTGATTATTTTTATTATGATCTTAACAGCATTAGTAATACATGTTGTTTCTCAATTTAAAAAGAAAGCCGAGCTCTCAGGTGAAGCACATCTTTCTATTACAGCAAAAAATATTCTCCCTGCTTCAAGGACCTGCAAGATATGTTCTATTGGTACATTTACCGGAATGCTGATTACCGGGTTAATTATGCTGATTGAAGGAAGAATGGGTAATAGCTGGGATTTATTTCAAATAGGAGAATCAGGTTGGGTAGAAATTCATCTGGTTTTGACCACACTATTTATACTGATCCTTGGTCTTCATTTATATACTCATAGCTACTGGCTCAAAAAAGATTTCAATCGGAAATAATGTTTTAGTAAATTTTTTGGCTGATGTTTCATGTTCATGTATTATTGGCTCTGTTTCATTATTTGTTTTACAGCTTCATTATTTATTTGTTAGTTCTCAACGTTAAGGAATGCGTCATTTTTTTTGATGCACTTCTATTTTTATAAAATTCAGCTCTCCTTCTTTAAGATCTTAATATCATCAATCATTCTCTCAGCATCCAGCGCAAGTGTACCGTTATAAATTCCCCGTAAATGTCCATTTTTATCAACAAGCAAAATATGCTCAGTATGCAGGAATTCAGTTGAATCGCTGTTATAGCCGGCTTTTTCCTCTGCATAATATGAGCGCCTTGCAAGCTCATATATCTCGGATGTTTTTCCTGTTACCAGATACCACTTTCCATTTTTTATACTGAATGTCTTTTCATAATTTTTAAGGTTTCCAACGGAATCACTCCACGGCATTACGCTGTGTGAAATTATTTTGATATCGTCATCATTTACAAATGTATTTTGGATTTTTAAAAGATTTTTGGTCATTGTTGGACAGATGCCGGGGCATGTGGTAAAGAAAAAATTTGCTAGATATATCTTTCCCTTAATAGTTTCTTTGGTTATTTGTTTACCATCCTGATCAGTAAAACTGAAATCAGATATTTCATGAAGTCCTTCTGCTTCTTGATTATTTACCCAAAGCGGCGTGAAATCAGGTTTATCATAGTAAGGTAATTCACTGACTTTATTACTTCCGCAACTGCATACAAACAGCAGTAAAAAAAATAATTTCAAATAAATATATACAATATTTTTACTAGTGATGATCACTTTATTAGTATCTATTTTATTAAGACCATTTTTCTGGATTCAGTGAAATTTCCGGCAGTTATTCTATAAAGATAAACACCGCTGGGAAGTTCAGATGCATTCCAATTTATTAAATATGATCCCGGTAAAATATTATCATTTAAAAGAACTTCAATTTCTTTACCTGATTGGTCAAATATTTTGATTGTAACATTTCCATATTCAGGGATACTGATCTTTATGTTTGTTGATGGATTAAAAGGATTTGGATAATTCTGGTCGAGAGAATATTTTGCTGGTACTTCACTTGAAATTACATTAATTCCCACGTAATTAGTTACCGGTTCAGTTATTATAATATGCCCACTTCCAGGACCGGTATTGCCTGCTACTAGCTGACCATAATAATTTGGACCTATTGCATATGGATAAGCAGAGTTACCAAGTGAATCAATAGTCACAAAATAACAATACTGTCCCGAAGGGTATTGAGGGTTAATACTAAATCTGCCATTATATTGATCCAAATTTCCAAGTCCGTTAATATATTCAAAATCTTCAATATAATATCCTAACGGATATTGGGTGCTGACATCTGGTCCCCATTGATTTGTTGGAAGAATTGTTCCGTCAGGTAAAGAATGCCTTAGTGTAATTACTCTTAAACGGTAACTGCTTTTCATTCTTGTAATATTACCTGTTCCATTTGTGTTTGCATAAGCATATGGTCCGTAGACAGGATAACCGTCAAAAGCATAACCAAGAATTCCTGAATGCTGGTTGGGATTAGCTGTGTATAGGCAAACAGGGTTCTGATGATGATGATACGCTCCGCCTGGCGCAGGATGACCTTTACAATTATCAAATGACGGACCTTCTACAACAATTGCATTTTGATGCCATATATTCTGGTTATTATATGACATAGCGTCTTTTGCGTTATACATTCCAACTCCATTTATCCACAAGCCTATTTGTCCCAATGGAGTTACAGTGTGGTTTGGATCTACCTGGGGAAATCTCGCAATTTTAAATTGCCAGTTTTGATTTGTAGGTGTATTAGGATTTCCATTCCATGGCCCAATAGTATATGCTGGTATTCCGGT
>JANPBV010000085.1:0-7658 GCA_031430615.1 Ignavibacteria bacterium
GCAAGTCCGAGTGAAAATGCGCGTGAGCCTGTGTATGGAATTTTCAAAAGCTCAAATAATCCCGCAATATTCATTTCCTGTGTCGGGTCGCCATCAACACTTTCGCACAGGTTAAAGATTATATCAGGTTTGTTTTCATTAAGCTCGGTTATCAGCTTGTTAATATCCAGCGCAACCGGAATTATCTTTGTATTATGCTCTAATGGCGCTAAAGCTCTTTCAACACTCTTCACTTCATCTAACACACCGTACTCGCTCATATCAATAGCATCCGGTAAGGCATCTATATCAACATCAGTGCCTTCGTATATCGGACCCTGCGCGTACTGCACCGGATCATTGAATATTATTGATATGTTTAATTTTTTACTCATTGACCTCACCCCAACCCCTATCCAAAGGAGAGGGGCGAGAGTATAATTTTTTATGTTATTAAATCAAATTTGACATTTGAACTTTGTCATTTGGTATTTAAGTTGTATCTCTCTATCGCACCATTCAGCACACTTTGTATCAACCCGTCATAATTTATTCCAACTTCTCTTGCAGCTTTGGGGAAGCATGAATTATCATCCGGATTAGGAAGTATCCCCGGCAGCGGATTAATTTCAATTATATATGGTTCACCATTTGAATCACACCTTACGTCCATCCTTGCCCAGTCTTTAATTCTTAGGGCATGATAAGCCTGTTTGCAGATTTCTTCAATTCGCCTGGTCAGCTTATTGCTAATCTTTGCCGGACATGTGAATATATCAAGCTTGTTTTCCCTGGTATCAAAGAACCATTTTACCTCATATGAGTATATTTTAGGAAAATCTTTCGGCAAACACTCAAGGTTTATTTCAACTATAGGTAAAACCCGCACTTTATCGCCGTTACCAAGTAGCGCAACTGTGAATTCCTTACCGTCTAAGAAGTCCTCTATTATAGAGTGCTGGTAGTAGTTTTGCTTAATTCTTGTTATTTCTCGATTTAGGTCCTCTCTATTATATACAACACTGCTGTTATAAATGCCTTTTGAGGAGCCCTCATGCAATGGTTTCACAAAAGCAGGATATTTGACCTTTGGGTGACCGTTTACATGGGTATCGGTAATAAAAAACCCCGGATTTGGCACACCGTAATATGTTAATATCTCTTTGCAGCGTGATTTATCGTGGCAGTTACCTATTGTGATTGGATCGCTTGCTGTATAGGGAATGTTAAGCATTTCAAGTAATGATGGAATATGTGACTCTCTGGATGCGCCGCCGAAACCTTCAGCCATATTGAAAACGATATCGGGTTTGGTGTTGCGGAGTTTTTCAAAGCAATCTTCGTCAGCTTCGATGCGGATCACTTCATGTCCCGCTTTTTTAATTGCTCTCTCGACTGCAAAAATGGTTTCTTCATCATCCCACTCAGCGTAAACATCGCTTAAGCGCTCGGAATAGTTGCTGACTAAATTATCGTCAACATAATTGCCCACAGCAATGTTTTCATTCTGAACTTTTATTTCCTTTCCTTCGGAAATTAACCCGGTTGGGTTTTGTTCAGCTTCTTTTTTTATATTGTAAGTAAATCCTACCCGCAAAAAATTAATTTGGTTTCTTCCTTACTTTTAATTTATTTTTGATTTGAAACTTTCTTTTTATACTCTCAAAAAAACTTTTACATTAAAATTTTTTTATAGTACAGAATTCATAATCAAAAACTCTTTGCAAATATAACATTCTATCACTCATAGTCAATAGGTAAACGCAAAAAAATGAAAATTATTTTTTCATAAAAACTTTTTCTGAAAAAAATTTAAAAGATGTTTGTGCCGCGAATAGATAAAAATAAAAGTACAGAAGGAAATATTTATAAGAACACTGGTTTCATTGCAAAGAATATATTTTCGTGGCACGAATATTTTTTTAAAATAATTAACTTAATACCTTTTCTTTAATTCTCATCAAACTATAGGGTTGGAATCATGCTTTTGCTTTTCTTTGCCACGACTTTCGCTTTTTGAAAGTTGTCTTAGAGTCTTTGTGGCTATACATCTTGTACAAATTTTATTTGAATTGAATCTCCTTACAAATAACGGTATTTTTGTAATCAGAAAACAATAAATGTAAATGTTCGATAAATTAGAAAAAGTAAAAGAGCGGTATAGCGAAATTGCGGAGCTGCTGAATAAGCCCGAAACGATAAGGGATCAGAATGAATTTCGAAGACTTTCGAAGGAATACTCTGACTTAACAGATATTGTTAACGCTTACAATGAATATGTAAAAGTGAAGTCGCAGCTTGAAGTAAATAAAAAGCTGCTGTTTGAAACCAATGACGCCGATATGAAAGAGCTTGCCTCGGCTGAGCAGGAAGACCTGCAAAACAAATTCGATAAACTTGAAGCTGAAATAAAAGAATTGCTTGTGCCTAAAGACCCCAATGATTCCAAAAACGCAATACTTGAAATACGAGCAGGCACGGGCGGCGATGAAGCGGCGCTGTTTGCGGCTGACCTTTACAGAATGTACTCGCGCTATGCCGAAAAAATAGGCTGGAAGATGGAAATTGTGACTTATAATGAATCATCGGGTCCGGGGGGATTAAAGGAAGTAATCATTAACGTAACAGGTAAAGATATTTACGGCACCATAAAATATGAAAGCGGCGTTCACCGAGTGCAGCGAGTGCCTGAAACCGAAACACAGGGGCGTGTTCATACATCCGCTGCATCAGTCGCGGTATTACCCGAAGCCGATGAAGTTGATGTAATAATTAACAGTGTTGACCTGAAAATTGATGTGTTCCGTTCCGGCGGCGCAGGCGGACAAAATGTAAACAAAGTCGAAACCGCTATCAGGATAACTCACTTACCCACAGGAGTTGTAGTTCAGTGCCAGGATGAACGCTCACAGCTTAAGAACAAGCAAAAAGCAATGAAAGTATTGCGCTCAAGGATACTTGAGGCTGAAATTGAAAAGCAAAACCAGCTTGTATCGCAGAAAAGAAAATTAATGGTCGGCACAGGCGATAGAAGCGATAAGATACGCACTTACAACTTTCCCCAGAACCGTTTGACCGATCACCGCATCGGGCTTACAATGTATAATCTCGCGCAGGTGATGGAAGGCGACCTGGAAGAGCTTTTCGAAAAACTCAAAATTGCCGATAGAGCCGAAAAACTCTCTGAAGAACAAACATAATGTTATTTCACTTTTGAGAAGTCGAAGAACTGGCTCTGACAGTGGTGTCACGACAAAGGCGTGACAGGGGTGTGTTAATCGTAAAGTTATGTAAATAACATGTTTTCAATTTTAAATAAAAATCACTTGAAACCCTCAAAGAGATAATTTTCAATAAATTAAATAATAATTTATTACATGGAATCAAAACAATGTCCAAAATGCAGCGCGGAAATGAAAAAGGGATTTTTCTATGTGCGTAATAACGAAAATGCTATCTTCCATAATTTTGTTGTGTGGGTTGAAGGCGAAAAAGAAAATATAACAAGCTTCATGGGAACCAAGGCAACAGCCCCGCAATATCCGGTGACTCCATACAAATGCGCTAATTGCGGATTAATTGAGCATTACGCTGACCCGGTTGAAAAATGGCGTCATTAAGAACATTTAACAATTAAATAGAAACAAACCCCCCGCGCAGCACCTTAGGTGCTGCTTCTCCCCCCTTTAACAAAAGGGGGGATGAAAAGCATGAATATGGAATTCACTTCAATTCAACCTTCTTTTTAATTTTAGTCAATCATGTTCGGGGGTTTTAAAACTAATTACTTAAATATTTCTGTTTTCTATAAAAGAAAAATCCTTATATTTGCATTCAAAGTCCTCCTAAGTATCGCCACAGTAAATCACTAATTAATTAAAACTAATTCATGAAACGTACTTTAATTGCGCTTCTTGCCTTCTTATTTAATTCCGTAATTCTGCTTTCTCAGACATCAATGCCGGCAGGGTATTACTTCAAAACACTGGCAAATGGTCTCGATATTCTGGTGGTAGAAGATAAAAGTGTTCCTATAGCTACCATAGAAATTAACGTAAAGAACGGCGCTTATACTGAGTCAGCCGAGTTCAGCGGGCTATCACACTTCTATGAACACATGTTTTTTAAAGCAAACAAGGACCTCCCCTCACAGGAACAATATTTAAAACGCGCTAATGAGCTTGGTATGTCTTGGAACGGAACAACATCAACAAACCGAGTAAATTATTTCTTCACACTTCCAACACGTAATCTGGATGAAGGCTTGAAGTTCATGAACAGCGCAATACGCTATCCATTGTTCCTTGAAGAGGAAATGACAAAAGAGCATCCGGTTGTCAACGGTGAGTTCCAGCGCGGTGAATCTAACCCGGAATTTAACCTCTACTATGAATTTGAAGAAAAAATGTGGGGTAAAGATAAAAGCCGTAAGATACCTATCGGCGATCATGATGTGATACTTTCGGCAACACCTGAGAAAATGAGGACAATCCAGCAGAAATACTACTGGCCTAATAATTCAATATTAATTGTATCCGGCGATGTTGAGCATAATGCAATATTTGGGAAAGTGGAAAGTGTTTTCGGCGACTGGCAGCCTTCCGGTTTTGACCCGTTTACAAAATATCCTATACCGGAGTTTAAACCGATAAAAGAAGATATTTATTATATTACAACCAGTGAAAATGCGCAGGCGCCCGTAATATATATTGGCTGGCACGGACCCGATACCAGAAAAGACGTTAAAGCAACTTATACTGCCGATGTATTTTCTTATATAGTAAATCTTGAATCCTCAAAATTCAGCAAAGAGCTGCTTGATGCCGGCCTTGCGCTTGAAGTAAATTTGAGTTACTCAACAGATATTTATACGGGTCCAATACAAATAAGGATTGTACCCAACCCCAAGAAAATAAAAGAATGCCTTGCTATGCTTGAAGATCATATCGGGATGTGGGATAGTGATGACTACTTTACAGATGTACAAATGGAAACAGCAAAGAATCAGCTTGCTATCCAGGAAAAATACAGGATGGAGCAAACCTCGGGATACTCTCACGCTCTTGGATTTAACTGGGCAATCAAAGATCTTGATTACGGATTTAACTACATAGAAAATAATAACAAGGTAACACGCGATGATATCAAAAAATATGTAAGGAAGTACATTAAGGATAAGCCACGGGTTTCGGGGTTACTTGTTTCGCCAGAAATGAAAAAAACAATGAACATCAATAAATTTGAAGATCTTTTAAATTAATAGTGAAGAGCTAATTCAATTATAAGAATATGAGAACAAATAAAATATCAAAAGCCTTTTTTATTATACTGCTTGCTGTAATTTTTTACGGCGCAAATATATTTTCCCAAAATCAGGTTAAAGAGCTTGATGTTGAGGGCTTCAGGATAATAATTAAAAACACAGGCAAAGATGTGATAAGCGCAAGGCTTTTTGTAATTGGCGGAACAGCAAATTACCCTCTTGATAAACAGGGTATAGAAGCGCTTGCATACAGCTATATTATTAAAGGCGGTACTCAAACAATAAGTAAATCTGATTTTCTTGCAGCCGCAGAAAAAATAGGCACAACTTTTGGCAGTGATGCCTCGCTAGATTACGGCGAGCTAAACATGCAGTGCTTAAAGGAATCATGGGATAGATCATGGGTATTGTTCACAGATGCATTAATGAATCCCGCTTATGAACCAAATGAGTTTGCAAATAAAAAAGAGCAATACATATCATATGCAAAGCAGAATGAAGGTGATCCTGATACAAGGCTAGAGCGCAACACACTTGAAACTGCGTTCAAAGGGAAGAATTATGAAAAAGATCCTTATGGAAATGAAAGTACTATTGCCTCGCTTAAATTGGATGATATCAAAGCGTTTATTACAGCCAACTTGTGTAAGCAAAGAACTTTTCTTGTCATTACAGGTAATGTTTCTGAAAGTGATGTGATACAAAAGGTCAAATCCTCGCTTGCAAAACTTCCTGATGGAACAGCCTCACCAAAGGAACAGGTTGTGAAAATTGAGCAGCCTGCTCAGGATATTGAGTCCCGAAAAATTTCAACAAATTATCTCTCCGGAATTATGTCAGGCATTCCGTGGAATTCCCCTGACGCAGTTTCAATGATGGTTGCTATGAGCATAATGTATGATAAGTATTTCTTAGAGCTTCGTTCAAAACGTGGACTCTCTTATGCTCCCGCCGCTTACATGAACGGTGATGCTATTACAAATCCATTCAGTGTTTTTTATATTACTACCGATAGCCCAAAAGATGCCATACAGGTAATGGTTGATATTATTAACAATGTTAGGAAGAACGGCTTTACCGATGAAGAATTTGCCAAATCAAAAGCATCATTTTTAACCCGGTATTTTATGAGGCTTGAAACCGCTTCAAGCCAGTCATTGAACATAGGCAGATGGAAGCTGCGCGGTAACCTTCCCGCTTTTGAAAATTTTGAAACAATGGTAAATGCTGTAACAGTACAGGATATTAACCGCGTATTTACAAGCAACACAGGTAATATTAAATGGAACTACCTGGGTGATGAAACCAAGGTCACCCCGGAAGATTTCAAACAGCTCGATAAGATCGGCTTTTAATTGTCATCCTGAACTTCTTCCTTAGCTTTGCGAAGGAGAAGTGAAGGATCCATTCATTTCTTTACTGTTAAAACTGGAGGTAAAGAGCTTGTTTAAAATATAAGCATGTTGTTGCTTTTCGTGCATTCCTGTCTGTTTCAACAGAAACTGTGTTGATGCATGCATTGACGCAGTCAATGCACTCCAAAAAAAAGAAAATTCTTTTATACACTATCAACATATCAAATTCCCCTCTTGAGAGGGGCGGATTCTTGCCTTACTGAACGAAGTGAAGGAAGGTGTCACGCTAAAGGTGTGACGGGGTGTGTTATCATGAGATTGCTTCGCATACGGCTCGCAAAAAACTTCTTTTATTTTATCACTTCATCTTTCCTGCAATCCTCTTAAATTTGCAAAACAATATTTCACGAATTTAAATATACATTTTACTATTATGCAAAGAGTAAAACTTTTTGAAGCAGCTCATAAAGGATTGCGCAACGCCCTGTCACAATTTTCATTCCTTCTTGGCAAATGCGATTTTAACAATTCTGAAGATGTTACGAGGCTCCACTCTCTAGGCAAAGATGTTTGTATGCTGCTAAATTCACATGCAAATGATGAAAATACTATTGTACTTGCAGAGCTTGAATCTAAAGTGCCCGGCTCATCTAAACATGACATGGACGACCACGAAAGACTTGAATATGATCAGGATGTAATTGAAAAACTTCTGGATGATATTGAAAATATACAAGGTAATGCTAAAGATGCTTCCGTGTTGGGAGCGGAGCTTTACATAAAGTTCGCAAAGTTTCACGGTGAGTATCTGCTTCACACAGTTGGTGAGGAGACAGATACACAAAGGCAATTATGGGAAAACTTCACGGATGCTGAAATTCATGGAATGAGGGGAAGGATAATCGGACGCTTTACTCCCGATGCGTTTGAAAAGTGGCAAAACTTTATTCTTCCTGCTATAACACACAATGATAGAACTATGATGTTCGGAGGACTCAAAGCAAACGCTCCAGAACAATTCACAAAAATGATGGTAATGGCTGAAAAATTCCTGCCTGCTG
>JANPBV010000086.1:0-5539 GCA_031430615.1 Ignavibacteria bacterium
CTAATTTGGTGGAAACTGAAAAACCAGTCAGGCGAGTATCTTTTTAAATTAACCAAAACACTTTTTATTCGTTCCACGAAATTAGCAGTTCATGTTACAAAGAACAAAATTAAAACTATAATTATCTACAAACAAATCGAATCCTCTATTGGTGGCACGAAAATATTTTTCAAGGCGCGAAAATATCAAATCTCAATAACAGGCAGTTTTGGGAGAAATTTTGCTCTTGTCTTTACCTGCTCTGCCAGGTTTCTGGCTATTTGTGTGAACTGATTTGCTTCTATCGAATCAGGCTTTCCAAGTACAATAGGCATGCCTTCATCTCCGCCAATTCTTACATCGGTGTTGATGGCAATTTCTCCAAGGAAATCAATATTCATTTCCTCTGCCAGCCTTTTGCCGCCGCCTTCACCAAAAATGTATTCCTTTGAACCATCTTTATTGTCATAATAGCTCATATTCTCAATTATTCCTAATACTAGTACATTGACTTTTTCATACATCTTTGCGCCTTTGCGGGCATCAATTAAACTTATTTCCTGTGGTGTGGTAACTATTATTGAGCCTGTGAGCGGTATGGTTTGCGTTAATGTAAGCTGAATATCACCTGTGCCCGGCGGCATATCATATAATAGAAAATCAAGCTCATCCCACTCTACATCGCTTATAAATTGTTTTAATGCGCTTGATGCCATTGGTCCGCGCCATACAACCGCTTCTTTGGGGTCAACCATAAAGCCTATTGACATCATTTTAATACCATATTTTACTACCGGAAGCAGCCTGTTCTTTTCGCCTATCTTAACAAGCTTAGGTTTTTCTTCGGTAACACCAAGCATAGTTGGGATAGATGGTCCGTAAATATCGGCATCTATCAAGCCTGTTTTATACCCCTCTTTAATTAATGCTGCTGCAAGGTTAACGGCAACTGTGGATTTGCCAACTCCGCCTTTTCCAGAGGAAACTGCTATTGTGAATTTAACACCCGGTAATATAGAATTCGTAGTATTTATATTTTGCATAAAAACAAATATAGCAACAAAAAACCTCATTTTTTATGTAAAAATGAGGTTTAAAAATCAATAAATAATATGATTATTTACACGGTGTTATGTAAATTTAGTTTTACTTTTGTTCCGGTGGGAGAGGTTCTTCTAAATCTTTAGATTGGCAAATGTAATCTTTAACATAATTCCACGGGTCAATATAGTCGCTTGATGCTTCCGAAATTCCCCTGGGGATAACCCTGTATGCGCCGTATTCTTCGGTGAATTTAAATACAAGTAAATGCTGCCATGAGGCTCCCCCGATAGTCGCAACGCAGACATCACCGCCAGAATAAACTATTTCAAATGTTTCAGGGGAATAATTATTGATGAGATATTTCTTTACATTGATATTCTTTTTATCAAGCCATTCATCTGAAATGTATTTCCGAAGTTTCTCTCCGGCATTATCTCCTTTAACCATCATATCAAGTATTTCCTTTGTGATCTGCTCCATCTTCTTTGTGTTCAGGTCATCCGCTTTAGCTGTAAAATTTACCGCAAATGTTATTATTAACGCTAAGATAGTAAATTTAAGTAATTTCATATTATACCTTTCTATAAAATTTAGTAATTATTCAATACTTATCTAACTTTCCAGTTTGGAATTTGTTTCAACCAATTATTTCGATTTTTTCCACCAGTTCATTTTTACGGTGGAAGTAATTGCCTGATTTGACTCGGGGGTGAGGGGTTTTGAATATTTAAAATCTGTAAATCCATTTTTTCTTAAAGCTTTAATTGAGGGTATATTATCTTCTAATGTTTCAGCTATTACCGCTTTAACCTCATCATGTGTAAATGCCCAATTACAAATAGCGCCAATTGCTTCTGTCATATACCCCTGCACGCGGTATTTTGGCTGGGTTGAATAACCTATTTCAACATATCCGTTCTCATCAGCCTTCCCTTTGAAGCCAATATCTCCGGCAATTGTATTTGTTGTTTTTTCCACAATTACCCATACAGTTGCAAATAAGTAATTATCAGGGTCAGCCTTCATCCATGGAAGTGTATATTTACTCAGGGCATCCCGGAACTGAGTTGTCAAATCACGTTCATTTCGTGTTAAACCAAGCTCATCTTCTAACCTGCTATCAAGATGCCTGAACTTTTCAACCTGTTCATACATTAATGGAATTAATTTTAATCGCGCAGTTTCAAGCATGATCTTATTTATTTAATGTGATGAAAAGGTAACTGATTCTATCACATCACCTATTTGAATATTATCAACTACATCAAATCCATCAACTACTGAGCCAAATAGAGTATATTTACCATCTAAATGGGGTTGGGGTGAGTGCGTTATGAAAAATTGACTTCCTTCGGTATCCTTTCCGCTTGATGCCATGCCAACTGTGTATGCATCAAATGGAAGGGGAGAGAACTCGCTTCTTATTGAGTAACCCGGTCCACCATAACCCGTGCCGGTTGGGTCGCCGCCCTGTATTACAAAATTAGGCACAACCCTGTGGAAAATTGTGTTATTGTAGTATCCCTTTTCAGAGAGTTTTACGAAATTCTGTACAGTAAAAGGTGCATTTTCAGTTAAGAGTACAATCTTAATTATCCCTTTATTAGTATTAATTGTAGCAAATTTTTTCTCACCAAGCTTATCGATAAATCCCCAGTCAAAATCAGTTCGGTACTTTGGCGCTGTTATTTCTTTCTCGTAATTTTTACCAGTTATATTCTTAAGCGCATTTGCCGATGCTATTGCAATATCGTAATCACTGCTTTTTAGGTTAGCTGTTAGAATTTCCTTTGCGTCATCATACTTCATTGCATCCCATGCCTGTATATACATCAAAGCAACATCTCTATCTTTAGGTAACGCTAAAGCGTTATAATCAAAGGTCATTATCTGGCAGGTTTCAGCTCGGTATTGCATATACATTGAATCCTGTAAATTGGTCAAACAGTTATCTGCTAAAATTGGATCTTTTGATGAAGAAAATTCAGATAATATCAATCGTATTATATTTCTATTCCCGTCATCAAGTTTATCATCAAGTTCAGTCAATGCATCAACAAATGCCCTGTATAATTTAGCTAAATCAGGTGAGCCTATCATTGAACCATCTTTATTGGGATGCAATACGTTATATCTCTGAACATCAGCGCTTATGGAATCACGCAGCTCTTTATAAACCAATGGGATATTCATTGAGCCAAACGAACCGACTATTGCAGATTTTATATCATAATTATCTGTCTGGTTAAACAGACTTAATAATTCATCTTTCACATTATCCTTAAATATCTTCGCATATGTTCTGATAGCCTCAGCTTTTATCTGCCAATCAATTGCTTTTCCCGGGGTAAGTATAAATTGAATATCCTGCTGAATTTTCCTAACCTGTGGGTTCCTTATATCGGCTCCGGCAAACAATTTACCTAATGCCTGTAATGCTACAATTGAAACATGTGTACTTGGATCCTGCGTGGCAAACTGCAGCAATGATGCAACGGTTTTATCCAATTCAGGTGAGTTTAAATCAATTTTTAAATTCCCAATTGCATTAATTATGTTAACCTGAACGCGCCAGTCAATTTCCTTTTCAAGTGATTCCAGGAAATAAGGAATAAAAGATGTATCCTGTTCTTTCCCAAGTGCAGAAAAGCCCCACATCCTTGCAAAGGGATCAGGTGAAGTTGAGGATGTCATCAACTCGGTGTTATAAGCAATGAGTGTCTGTTTATCGGCAATCCGGTTGAATGCAAAAGCAATGTTCCTGCGCACAGTGGAATCCTTCGTTTGTTCCATCAACTCCGCCAGCTTTAGGTAAGAGCCGTCATTCTTTATCTTCCTCAAACCAAATCTTGCAATTGCCATAGCTATAGCGGAATTAATTTGGTTGTCGCCTAATTGCAGATCTAGTAACCTGTTTAATTCGTCTTCATTGCCGGTTTTACTCAAGCTTATCATTATTTCAGCTAATAGCTGTGGAATTTCGTTAATCTTCTTACCTAAAGTTAAATTTAAAGCATTAATCAAGAATTCATTACCTTCAGATGAATTCATTTGACCTAGAGAAAAAGAGAGTATCAGTGGCAGAAAAAGTGAGTTTTTATCTTCTGAGATACTGCTGATCGATTGAGTTAATGCTTCACCGATATATTTAATGGTCATAGTATCAGAAATGTTGGAAAGTGCCCATGCTGAAGCAGTTGCAATCTTCGGGTCGTTTGAATTTAAATTTTTTAACAGTTCAGAATTTTTTCCAATGGTTCTTGAATCCTTCATCTCTAAGATAATTCTCAATTCTTTATCTAAAGACTGTGCATAAATGGATGTCCCGAAGAATATCGAGATTAGAATGAGATTCTTCGCTGCGCTCAGAATTAATTTATTTCTTTTTAACATCGGTCTTTTTCTTAGGTTCGGTTTTCTTCTTATCCGTTGATTTTTTCTCGGGAACTTTCTTCTTTATAGTCTCTTTCTTATCAGTTTGTTTCTTCTGCGGAGGAACTTTAACATCAGTTTTTTTCTTATCAACTTTCTTCTGCTCCAGCTTTTTCTTCTGGTCATCAAGTTTCTGCTTATCTTCCTTAGCCTTATCCTGTTTCAATTGCTCCTGTTTTTCAAACTCATCTTTCCTTGAAGCAAAATCTGAGAAGTTATAGAACTTATATCCCAGCTTCTTTAATGTTAATATATCATCATAAAACTTTGCAAAGTCATCCTTGCTTACCGATACCGTAGTTATTATACTTTTTGCAAGCGCGCCTTTATTCTTTAAGTTTGCGGTAAACACATTAAACTTTTCTTTTGAATCTTCCTCAGCCTTTGTCAATAACTGCGCAAGCTCAAAATCGTTAATTACTTTTATTTTATAGCTTGCAAAATCATTTGTTATTGCCGCCATTACCTGAGGTGATACATCAGCATCTTTTTTCGTCAATAGAACTGCAGGAACAGTTGGGAAATCAACCGAAAAACTTTTAACCCGCTCATGGATGGCTTTTTCATCCATCGAGGAATTGAAATCAGTTTCATAATTATCCTTCCCCCCGACTGTCATATTTATCATTACATCCTTCTTGCTGTGAAGAAGTTTGTTCTGCAGGTCAATATCATCAAGGTTCCTTGGGAAAACAAAACTGAATTCACTTTTATTTATCAGCAGCTTATCAACATCTTCAGGGTTATACTCGGTAATGTTATTTATTATGACACATATAATTGAGCTTTCTCTGTGAACCTTATCTGAATGAGTAATATTTAATTTCGCAAGCGGCAGTTTACCCGATGCCGTATCACCATTATTTATTAACAGGACTATATCCTTTGTGATAATATCTTCATTCACCGAAGACTTTAAACCAAGACTGCTTACATAAGATGTTATATCAGCGTTAACTTCAATTGATGTAAGATCATTTGGAATAATGATATTCTTTACAAATAATTCAGCATCCTTATTTACGGGTTTTGAACCCTTTTTCTGGTTCTTCTCATCCGTTGAATTTGTTATCCACTCATTTTT
>JANPBV010000087.1:0-3956 GCA_031430615.1 Ignavibacteria bacterium
AAATTGGCTGATAAGAGCTTATTAAGAGCACCTGTATTTGGAATAAGTCATAGATTAAAGGGTTGGGATTCTTATAGATTATTTTATCAAAAAGATATTACTAGGTACGTTGAAAGTAAACTAATAGAATACAAAGAAAATCCTAAAAATAAGGACTATGCTTATATATTAGGACGTCATGATTGTTATTATATTGTCGAACATGTCGAGTTAAAAGGTCTTGGTTATACATGGTCTTTAAAAGCATTTATGGATATTGAACCTGAAAAGAGTTTTATTGACATAAATTTATTTCCTAAATCAAGAGATTCATATTACTTTAAACCCCCTGATTTAATCGACATTCCCACGTTTCAGGACAAACACGAAGGTATTCCACAACTTCTTGCTAGCGATAACTATTGTGAAGCAATTTTTGAACTAACAGAAGTATTTAATGATCCCACAGCAAAGTCAGTCCTATTAATTGCACCCCCAGGTTCAGGAAAAGAAAAATTAGCTGAGTCCGCCTTTCATTGTCGTGATAATGGGAGAAGTAAAACAGAAGGAACATTTGTTGCCACTTCATTAGCTGGATTAGATGCTGAGGAGGCAACAAGATTGCTTTTTTCTTGTAAAGACGATACTTCACTTGATGAAATAAATACTACACAAAAAAAGGCAAATGGTTTAGTTTTTAAAGCACTAGGGGGAGCTCTTTTCATCGATGAAATTGATAAAACAGATAAATCTGTAAGGAGCATGCTTTTGAGATTATTGGAAAATGGAGAAATAACTATTCCTGAAACATCAAGAATATTAAATATAAAAAAAAATGCACCATTATATATTTTCGCTGGCAGCTTGAACCGTAGTCTAATGTTTCAAGAATCCCCACCCGATTTTTGGACAAGAATAACGCATATTATAGAAGTCGCACACCCTTTAGGTATTGATGATATAGAAAAATCCAAGAAAGTAGTTAAAGATTATTTATGGATGTTTTGGTGTATTCATGTTAAAGATTTTATGAAAACCAAGGGTATAACAAAATCTAGCAGCAACAATGATTTGACTAAACCTTTAAATGATTTATATCTAAATTTATATAAATTTTTAATTAACTATACTACGGTAAATTTTGTTACTGATATTCTGTCTGAGGAAATTGCCGGTAGAGGAAAGCCATTAGTTAGCATTCGAACATTGAGGAGTATTGTAGCTCGTTCAATGTTTAAATTTGTTGATGCTCTTTTATATTCAAAATTTGACACAGATTCTATAGAGATATATAAGAAAAGCAAATTATTAAATACTAACAAAAAAGATAAACAACCTGATGCTCATACTTTAAACTCTCATTTGTGGTTTGAACAGTTGAAGGAAATGATAAATAATCAAGATAAATGGAAACACCGAGAAGATAAAAAAGTAGCAGCACTTGAATATTCTGTAATTGAGGATTTACGTTCTGCAATACGATTGGGTATAGCTTTGGCAACAATTAATTTTAGATAAACACATGACATACAATCACATATATAACATAGTAAAAGAAGAAATAGATAAGATCATTAGTAACAATTCTATAAAAATTACATCATATGAAATCCACTCTTTACTTATTAAAAATAAAGTTATCCGGAATATCTTCGAAATTAAAACTCCAATAATTGAGAATGTTTCAGATATACTGGGTGTCAAGGGTAAGATACTTGTTGTACGAATGGACAAAATGTACGGCATTACAGGATTTAAAAAACCAATTTTTGCATCTTTAATTCTTATGAAACTAATCCAATCTATCAGAAAAAATCAATATAATCAATGTTGGATTGATGGGGGTAATGTAAATTCTTCATTGGCACTTGCGTATTACGCTAAAAAATTTAGTGGAGAAGCAGCCATAGTTATGTCGCATTTATTTCCTCAATATGTATTAGACTACATACGGGAAATTAGTAACAATTCTATAAAATTAATTAAAGCCCCGGACCTATCACTAGGTATAGAGCGAGACTTTTATAAATACTTAGTTAATTTAGTAAGATATGATTCTGTATACAAAACTTATCAACCACTATGGCATGCTAAATATAGCGGACAATATTCGCAGTTTTTAGGCTTAGATTTAGCGGATGAACTTTCTATTAACCCTGATTACATTATTAGCGGGATTGGTTCAGGTTCTACAATTGAGGGGCAAGCAATCATAGTAAAACAGAAATATAATAATCATCCTAAAATTGTTGTTCCTGAACATTGTCTTTCTTCTTTATTATCTACCAAGAAAAGTGTCATTAATTCTAAAGATAAAATCAATTTGATAGAAGAATACCCGTCAGATTGGTTTTGCAATCCACCACAAGAAATTGCTCAGGTTCCTCATATGGTTCTTGGCCCACATTATGATGAGATAAATCCTTTATTACACAAACCAGTTCTAAACGCTATTGATTATGTATATTTGTACAATGACAATGATTGGAAACAAATGTCTTATAAATGCTATTTAAGTGGTTTCAAAATTGGAAATTCAAGTGCAGCAAACTTAGTGGCTTCAAAATATCTAGCAGAAAAAGGTTATAACATATTAACTTTTATATATGAGCCTTTTAGATCTATCTATCAATTTCAACATAATTCCGACAAAACAAATATAAATAAGTATCTACATTCTTTGATTAGTTGAAATCAAGTTTTTAGTTCTATCTTTAACTACTTATGTATTATTTAATAATTAATTCATATATTTCTATCTAAAGGGAATTACAAATCGTTCCTAAATCGTCTCAAAAAAATATAAAAGGCACTCAGAATTTCTTCTAAGTGCCTTATTTTATTGGCGGAACCGACGAGATTTCCCGACTAGTCGGGACGACCTTTTGAGTCAATTAATTCTTCAATAAACTTCACACTCTTCTGTTTTTTAAAATAATACTCTCGTTTAATTGCATCAGATTTACTTTCGAATTCTTCAAAGTAAACAATTTCCCACGGAATATAACCCTTAGTTGATCTGCTGTTACCTGAATTATGTCTGTTTAATCTTAACTCAAGATTACTGCATGAACCAATATAGTACCGTTTAATAATTTTGCTTCTTATTATATAAGTATAGTATTTCATGTTCTTATACAAAAAAAACCGCCAAAATGGCGGTTTTGAATAGCGGAACCGACGAGATTCGAACTCGCGACCTCTTGAGTGACAGTCAAGCGTTCTAACCAGCTGAACTACGGCTCCTTGAAACTTGTTATTAATTTATTATAAAAATCTGTATTTCTTTGATTCTTTAGGAATTTTTCTCTCTTAATTGCATCTGATTTATTGTCGAATTTTTCATAATAAACCAATTTCCAAGGTGATTTTTTTGCAGTATAAGTACTTTTACCATTATTATGAAATTCCAGCCTTAGTTTTAAATCAGAAGTATAGCCTGTATAAAAGCTATTATCCTTAAGACTTTGTATTATATATATAAAGAACATTTTTTTGAGTGACAGTCAACCCCGAGTACTCGGGGTAACCAGCTGAACTACGGCTCCTTTGAATATTTACAAATTTACGCATAATTCAGAAATCTTACAAATCATAAATATAGTATCATTTATTGAATAATTGAACTAATTTTATTCAAATTCAATGCCGCAGCTTTTTCAATTTATTTTTATGTTCTGTGATTTAATTCTATATTACTTTTAAGGTCAATGAGTCTTTGCTTTACCTCTGACTGTAAATTGCGTTTGACCCTTCCCTGAAACACCTTAAACAGCCACCTGAGTTCGAAAGAATAAATAAACGAAACTTCAGTATGATAAGTATCCATCTGAACAAATTTCCAGGAACCGGCAAATGATTTGAACATAAATGGACCCTTTGTCATTTTAACAGCAGTTCCTTCCGGGCGGTTAAAGGAAACATATTCAGTTATCATACCAAGTCCGTTTTTGGCAACGCAATTAGCTTTAACCCCA
>JANPBV010000088.1:0-3555 GCA_031430615.1 Ignavibacteria bacterium
ACTGAATGAAAATCTTGGGTTCCTGGTGTAGTAATAATATTCCAATTAACACCTCCATTCGATGTTATCAGTACTTTACCGTTATCAGCTGCAATAAAACCATTTGATGTATCAGTAAAATAAACATCATTCAAATTACCACTGAAATTACTTAGTTGAGTTTGCCAATTAATACCAGAATTGAAAGTCTTAAGAATTAAACCATTACTTCCGCAAGAAAAACCCACATTGTTATTTATAAATGTAATCTTACTAAGATTACTGCCAAAAGTATTTATACTCCAGTTTAATCCTCCATTCATGGTTTTTAAAATTTTTTGCTGAGAACAAGCAAATCCTGTTTGGCTATTTAAAAAATCTACAGAACTTACCGATGATGCAGAATAAATTACTGTCCAATTATATCCACGATTTATTGTTTTATATATACCATTGCTACTGGAACACCACCCTATATTTTCATTAATAAAATCTAAAGATTCAATACTACCTGCTGGATTCTTAAAAACATCATCCCAGTTTGATCCTCCATTTGTACTTTTCATTAATTGACTAAATGACCCTAAAGCCCATCCTGTATATTCATTTTTAAAGTAAATATCCCGAAATAAATCATTATCATTATTACCGATAAATAGTTGACTAAACCAATTAGAACCGGCATTAGTAGATTTCCAAATTCGTTTTTTTGTTGAAGTGACCCATCCTGTAAGAGAATTCAGAAAAAAAAGATTCGTAGTATTCCCCAAATAGGCGGCATTTATTATCCAATTTTCACCTCCATCAGTAGTTATACTGATATAATCTGAATTACCTAATAACCACCCATTTAATGTATCAATAAATAAAACTCGATTGATAGGTTGACCACTACCTTTTTTATATTCCCAAGTTAACCATTGATCATTAGTAAAAACTATTGTATCTGATGAAGTAATACTAAAACCCTTTCTATCATTAATCATTTGAAATGAATTAAAAGTAGAGCGAATATTATTAGCAACGATAGACCAATTTACGCCACTGTTTGTAGTTTTAGCAATTACTCCTAAATTTTGCAATACTCCGGCAACCCACCCAGTTTGTCTGTTAGTAAAATGTACACTTCTGAATTTACAATTTAATAAATTAGTATTAACTGTTATCCAGTTATTTCCTCCATTGGTGGTTTTCAATAAAATATTATTATTTTGCGTAGACCAGCCCGACATACTATCAATAATATGTATATAATCAGGGTATCCTATACCAATATTATTATTTGTTTTTATTGGATTACTCCAAGTTAATCCTCCATCATTGCTTTTATAAGAATAATCTCCAGCATAAATCCAGGCTTTTTCTTGTGTAAAAAAGTTTATAGAATATAATTCTCTTTGAAGAGTTAAAATATTCCAATTTTCATTTTGAGAATAGCATAAATCTGTAAATATTAAACTAAATAATATTACAAAAAGTTTTAGATTTTTCATATCATAAGGAATTTAATTGATAGAAATTAGAAGATAAATTTATTCGGTGTGTATATCCTGAATCAGGGTATGCAATTGCAGGAAAAAACTTAACTAATACAAAAAAGGATTTCATTTTGCCCTCCGGGAATTTCTTAAATATAGTAAATAAAAAGTGTTTACAATATCTCAAAAAAAAACCAAACCCCTGTAATAATATCAATTACAGGGGTATTTTCAATGTTTCTGCTCTACAAAGGAATATTCCCGTGTTTCTTCTTCGGGTTTGATTGCTCTTTCGTTTGAAGCATCCTTAACGCTTTAACCAGCTTTAATCGGGTTTCTGATGGCTCGATAACGTCATCAATATAACCACGTGCTGCCGCTGCGTATGGATTTGCGAATTTCTCCTTGTAATCTTCAACTTTTTCATCAAATGCTTTTTTCGGGTCCTTGGCTGAATCAATTTCCTTCTTGAAAATAATTTCAGCGGCTCCGGCTGAACCCATCACGGCAATCTCGCTTCCGGGCCATGCAACATTGTAATCAGCCCGAATGTGCTTGCTGTTCATCACGTCATATGCGCCGCCGTATGCTTTGCGTGTAATAACTGTTAATTTAGGGACAGTTGCTTCTGCGAATGCATAAAGCAGTTTTGCGCCCTGTTTGATAATTCCGCGCCACTCCTGGAAAGTGCCCGGCATAAATCCCGGTACATCTTCAAACACTACAAGCGGTATGTTAAATGCGTCACAGAACCTTACAAACCTTGCGCCTTTTACCGAGGCGTCAATATCAAGCACTCCCGCCATTTTGCTTGGCTGGTTTGCTACTACACCAACTGAGAGACCATCAAGTCGGGCAAAACCTGTAATTATGTTCGGCGCAAATAATTCCTGTACTTCAAAAAAACTTGTAACCATTGCAGGGTTATCGTCACCGGGTTCATTACTATTTTTTGTAGATTTTGTTTTCTTTTCTTTTTTGTCTTTATCTAATTCATCGTCAAATTCAGTTACCGGTTTTTCTTCCTGGTCAACAACTAAATTAATTATCTTCTTCATATCATAAGGTCTGGTGTTATCTTCGGGAATAATATGGTTAAGCTCCATTTCAATTCTCTCAGGGTCATCTACAGATTTCTTCTCAGGGGTTTTTTCTCTCCAGTTCTGCGGCATGTAGCTGATAAGCTTCCTTACATATAATAAACATTGCTTTTCATCATCACATGCAAAATGTGTTACCCCTGATTTTGTTGAATGCGTTTTAGCGCCGCCAAGATCTTCAAACGATACCTCTTCATGAGTAACCGTCTTAACAACATTCGGACCCGTAACAAACATATGGCTTTTACCTTTTACCATTAAAACAAAATCTGTAATAGCAGGCGAATACACCGCTCCGCCCGCGCAGGGTCCCATAATAGCGCTTATCTGTGGGATAACTCCAGACATAAGTGTATTGCGAAGGAATATATCAGCATAACCGCCAAGCGATACAACACCTTCCTGTATCCTCGCGCCGCCTGAATCATTAAGCCCGATAAATGGCGCGCCCATCTTTTCAGCCATATCCATAACCTTGCAAATTTTCTCAGCATGCGCTTCCGAGAGTGACCCGCCGAATACGGTAAAATCCTGGCTGAAAACAAAAACAAGCCTGCCGTCAATTCTGCCCGAGCCGGTTATAACACCATCACCCAGGAATATCTGTTTCTGCATATCAAAATCATGGGTGCGGTGTGTTGCAAAAGCATCATACTCTTCAAAAGAGCCCGGGTCAAGCAGCATATATATTCTCTCACGGGCTAAATATTTACCTTTTGAGTGCTGGGCTTTAATTCTTTTTTCGCCGCCGCCCATTTTGGCGGTCTCACGCATCTTATGTAGTCTTAATAGATCGGTAATTCGTTTATCTGTTGGCATTTATAAAATTTTTTAGTTTAACATAACATTAAATACAATACTTCATTAAATTTAAATTATCAGGGTGAAGTTGAGCATTATCTCCTGTCAATTCTATTCACCTGTTAAATTTCATGTTGTAAAATAGCCTTTTTTGGGTGAAATTACTATAATATATATCAGTGGAAAATATGATTTAT
>JANPBV010000089.1:0-2821 GCA_031430615.1 Ignavibacteria bacterium
TATGGCAGACCCTATTTTGGAATGCACTATCCAAGTGACCTGTTAGCCGGAGCAATAATAGGCAGCGGCTCATCAATACTCATTTATTCTCTGAGGAAAGAACTGTTTAAATTCAAAAATCAGGTTCTAGGTGAAGATAAATCAGATGACGGCTCAATAAACGGAGGTGTTGTCACATTCTTTGCGGGAGCTTTTGTGGTAAGCGCGATATTTGATAATTTTATATTCAGGGAAAACCCGGGCAAAAGGTTTTTTATTTCACCGTGGATGGATAGTAAAAGCGGCGGTTTAAATGTAAAATGGAAGCTTTAAAGGCTTAGCCTGTTATTCCCGCGCCGTGCCTGCGGCAGGCAGGAAAGCGGGAATCTATTGTTGAAAATTAATTATTTTTAAAATATTTCAACAATTATACAAACAAATATAAATTTATTGCATATCAAACATTCATGAAATATTCTGATTTTTTATCTGTATACCTGCCTTCGCAGGTATGACAAACCATTTTAAAAAAAACGTAACCAAATAATAATAGAAGATTTTGCTTCCCTTTTTTTTGAAACTTTTTTTGATAAGACTTCAAAAGTCTTATCAAATATTGTAAAAAACCAAATTCTTAAGATTCATATCTCTTCGAAGGAATTATCAGACTTTTGAAGTCTTATAATTTTGTTTTATTTTAAGCTAATCCCCTACCTTAGAATCCAGCGGACCATTTAAACCTGTGTACTGAGTCAACTCAGCAACCAAAGCGCCAATTACAATTTTCATTTTAACTTTTACGGGAATTTTCCGCTCATCATCACTTAAATAAATAAAAATATCCGAGGTCTTATCAGTGAAACCCTGTTTTAACATAGGGTGGAGTATGAATGTCTTAAACTCTCCTGCTGATACATCAACAGTTTCCCTGCCTTCAAACCTGATATCCAATGGATAAAAATTATCCTTATAGAAATAATTCACAGTAACTACATCACCGTTACTTTTGCCCTTCCAGTCAAGCGTCCTTGCATAATAAAATGAGGAAATAAGGTCCTGCACATACTGATTTTGTGATATATATGATTTATCTTCAACGTAATTTACTTTTGTATAGACCTTCAGGCTTTCCTGTATAAACGTAGCCTCAAAATCACGCTTATAATCATTTTCCCTTATATGCTGTTCAAATCTCCACGGAAATATGCCCGAAACATCAATATATGTTTTGTAGTTATCCCTTACCTTGTAAACAACATCAAAGCTTGAACGGGAATTAACATCAAAGTTAACCTCGTATGTTTCGCGGTTATTATACGTGAATGGCGAAGGCGATATCGTCATAAACGCCTCTGCGGCAGTAATAAAGCCATAGCTGACCTCAAACGAGAGCCTTTCACCATATGAAAAAGCATTGTTGGTTTGCGTTCTGAACTGAGAAAACACGGATGAAGATAAAACCAGTAAAAATACTGCTAATTTCAAATATCTCATATTATTTTTTTTTATAAATGTCTTTTATTTACTTTGGTATAGAACAACTTATTTTTCTTATTCAGGCTTTTCAAGCAGCTTTTTATCGAACTTAGAATTGAACTTAATTTCTGTCATTACAACGTTACCATTCTGACTCTTAATTGAATATGGCATTATAATTCCGGTTGAGCCTACTTTCCTGAAGTCAGTGAACTCATTTGTCATACTTCCTTTTATTTCCTTAACCTTGTTGAAAGTCCTGAAGTCAAAATAACTTGTTGAATATGTTGTACTATCCCTTATCAGATCAATTACATAGCAGTCTTTACCATCTACCTTTTCATTCTGAAGAAGTTCGAATTTAATATTGTTTGCTTTTGGGTCCAGAAAATTGCTCCACAGCGATCCCTCAACATTTTGCCTGTTCTTATTGATCTCTTCTTCATTCAGGTCTTTTAGTATTGTGCCGAATTTAGTCCACCCTTTTTTGCTTTCTATATCTATAGCCTGTTTCAATGCAAATTGAGAAGTAGTTATATTCATATAAACATATTTTTTGCTGAAATAGATCACAATTGTACCTGATTCTTCGCCTTCACCCATCTTCCCTTTCATGCTCAGCGATTCTACAGACCTCAGTTCATCTTCTCCGCCTGATGCCAGAATATAGTTATCAACTACATCCATCGCTGTTTTTACTTCCTTAAAATCCTGGCTAATTACAGAAAAACTAAATATAAGTACTGCGAAAATTATTGTTAAAATTTTCATTTTATTTCTCTTCTAAATAATTGTTTATATAATTGTAAACTTCTTCGGGTTTAATATCGCTCATTACATCCCTTGAATCATCATTTTTTTCAGGAACGAATATCTTCTTATTATCTGTCAATGGACCCCATCTAAGAGGGCTTTCTACCTTCACTGGTGAATACAACCCTACTACATGAGTCCCAACAGCCGCAGCAATGTGAATAGGTCCAGTGGAATTGCCTATAAACAGTTTAGCACCCTTAATTACAGCTGCTAATTCGTTTAAATTCAGATTAAAAATGGTAAATATTCTGCTATTATTGCTCAATGAATCTGTTACATGTTTAACTTGCGCCTTATCATCTATTGTTCCTGTTAATACCACCTGATAACAATAATTTACATTAGCAATTATCATGCTTAACAGGGTTTTAAAATTTTCATCGCTCCACACTTTTGCTGAACCCATCGAAGGGATATGTATTACAATATACTTTTGATTTTCATCAAATCCAGTAGCTTTAAGCTTGCTAATACCACTCCCTAGGTATTCTTCTTTTACTTGAAGTTGAACTGTTAACTTCTTACTGTAAATGATGTTAAGCTCGCTTAA
>JANPBV010000090.1:0-3190 GCA_031430615.1 Ignavibacteria bacterium
CAGTTTGCCGAGCTTGAAACACTCGGAGAGTTAACTAACATTGCATGGGATAGTGATTGCCAGGTTATGATAGAGGGTCCGGGACACGTACCGATGCATATGATAAAAGAAAATATGGATAAGCAGCTTGAAGTATGCAAAGAAGCGCCTTTCTATACACTTGGACCGTTAACGACAGATATAGCGCCGGGTTATGACCATATCACAAGCGCAATCGGCGCGGCTATGATAGGCTGGTTTGGTACTGCAATGTTGTGTTATGTAACTCCAAAGGAACATTTGGGTCTGCCTAATAAAAAAGATGTAAAAGACGGTGTTATAACTTATAAGTTGGCGGCTCATGCGGCTGATCTTGCAAAGGGTCACCCTGGAGCTCAGATAAGAGATAATGTTCTTTCGAAAGCCAGGTTTGAATTCCGCTGGGAAGACCAGTTCAATCTATCACTTGACCCTGAAACGGCAAGGGAATTCCACGATGAAACACTCCCCGCAGAAGGCGCAAAGCTTGCTCACTTCTGTTCAATGTGCGGTCCGCATTTCTGCTCAATGAAAATAACCGAAGATGTACGCAAATACGCAAAAGAACTTGGCATTAAAGAAGAAGAGGCATTGAAAAAGGGTATGGAAGAAAAGAGCAAGGAGTTTGTTGATTCAGGCGCTGAAGTGTATGTTAAATGATTTTTTTTGAACCGCAAAGCCGCAGAGGCGCAAAGCCGCGGAGAGATTTATGAATTATTCAGAAAGACAGTTCTCAACTGAAAAAGAAAAATTAGATTTTCTTTCTGCCGAAATATTAGATTCTTGTATTACTGTTCATAAAGAAATGGGACCAGGGCTGTTAGAATCTGTTTATGAATTATGCTTGATGAAAGAATTCGAAATAAGGGGTATTCCGGCTGTTAATCAGGTACTCTTGCCATTATTTTACAAAGGCTACCCACTTTCAAAAGAATTTAGAATTGATATTATAGTTGACGGGTTGATAATTTTAGAAATAAAATCAAGTGAAGGTATGAATCCTGTTTATCACGCTCAAATAATTTCTTATCTCAAACATACGAATAAAAAGTTAGGTTTTTTAGTAAATTTTAATGTTAAATTATTAAAAGATGGATTTAAAAGAATTGTTAACAACTATTAAAACTTTGCGTCTCTGCGGCTTTGCGGTTCTGTTTTTGATGACAATGATGAATGCCAATTCGCAGGAATTACCAAAAGGGGCGATAAGGATATTTCCCGATGCAATTCAATGGATTTCACCGCCCAATACAGTGCACCAAGGTCTTGAAGCTCAAATAATATCGTATCTAAAACTTTCAAACAAAAGAGTTGGAATATTGGTTAATTTTAATGTTAGTTTAATTAAAAATGGATATAAAAGAATTGTTAATAATTTGTAATTCTCTAGTTTATGGTTCTCTGTGTCTCTGCGACTCAGCGGTGGAAAAAGTATGAATAATGTAGGTATTATCGGCGGCGGAATAATCGGACTCTCAGTCGGCTGGCAGCTTGCTAAGAAAGGGATTAATGTTGAAATACTTGAGCGCGACATAGCAGGAAAAAGCGCAAGCTGGACTGCGGCGGGAATGCTGGCACCACAGGCTGAAATGGGATTTGAGGATATTGAGCTTTTTTATCTATGCAGGAAAAGTCTGGATATGTACCCAAAGTTTGTTGAAGAGTTATATAATGATAGCGGAATAAAAGTTGAAGTAGAAAAAACAGGATGCATTCTACCCGCATTTGATAGAGATGATGCTGAAAGATTACGCAGGCTGTATGACTTCCGCGAAAAAATCGGGATGCCCGTGGTTTGGCTTACCGGAAGTGAAGCGCGTGAAGTAGAACCATTCCTTTCACCGCGCTGCACGGGAGCAATATGGATAGAAGATGATGCGCAGATAAATAACAGGTTAATGCTAGATGCATTAAAGAAAGCGTTTGTAAACTCGGGTGGTAAGCTTTATGAACAGCATAATGTTGAAAATATAAATATTTCTAACGGCAAAGTAACTGGTGTAAATATTCACGGCACTGATATTAATTTTGATAACGTTATTGTTGCCGGAGGCGCATGGTCAAAGCAAATCCCGGGTATTCCCGAAAATCTTTTGCCGCCGGTTAGACCTGTTAAAGGACAAATAATCAATCTAAAGTTAAATGATTCATGCCGCATTACAAAAGTTGTTCGCGCGCCGGATGTCTATTTATTACCTAAGAGCGATGGCAGATTAATCCTTGGCGCAAGTGTTGAAGAAATGGGTTTTGATGTTCAGCCCACTGCCGGCGAAGTATTCCGATTGCTTGAAAGAGGCTGGGAAGCGGTTCCATCAATATATGACCTGCAGATTGAATCAATTGATGTGGGATTAAGACCCGGCAGCCGTGACCATATGCCAATTGTGGGTGATTCAGAAGTAGAAGGTTTATTCTTCGCAACCGGTCACTACAGAAATGGAATACTGTTAACCCCAGTGACAGCATATGAGCTAAGTGAATGGATAGTTACAGAAACACCTTCGGAAACACTAAAAGGATTCGGAATTTCAAGATTTTATAAAGAAACAGTTTAAAGATAAATGAATATGAAACTTAATGGCGAAGAATTAATTGTTGATGATAAAATATCATTGTATGATTTTGTTCTACTAAGATCAAATAACATAGAACCCAAAGGTGTTGCAGTTGCATTGAATGAAACGATAATACCAAAGAGCAAATGGCATGATACTGTGATAAATGAAAATGATAATGTTGAGATAGTCCATGCTGTGCAGGGAGGATGAATTTCAATTAACAATTAGTAATTAACAATTAGAAATTAACAAAGATAATAAGACTACAAAAGTCTGTTAATATTTTGATAGTAATATGAATTTCAGGATTATTGTTTCTATAATGCATGATAAGACTTTTGTAGTCTGAAAATTAAAATAAACTTTTACTCTATTCCCTCACCTTTTGGGAGGGTTAGGGTTTACAACCTTGTAAGCCTTGTAAAGGTAAAGGTGGGGTCTAATTATACATGAGTAACCTAATAATAGCAGGTAAAGAATTTAAATCACGTTTAATTGTGGGGACATCAAGGTATCCTGACCCGCATACTATGCTTCAGTCACTCGAGGAAAGCGGAACGGATTTCATTACTGTATCAATCCGCAGGCTGAATTTAACCAGCGCAGACGGTCAG
>JANPBV010000091.1:0-23856 GCA_031430615.1 Ignavibacteria bacterium
CTTCTCACAACATACTCACCGCTTATTTTGTATTTACCATATATTACATTATTCTTAATGTTATCACCATTATCCTTCTGTCTCGTTCCTGCCCACCACGCAGTTACATAAGTATCCTTTTTAGATGAGATCATTCCTTCAAAAATTATCACGTGTCCCTTCCAAACGATAAGATCACCTTTCTCGGCTGATGATATATCTTTAACTCCTACAATTGGAAGTATATCAGTAAATTTATCCTTATCAACCAGGTCACGGCACAGTGCATTCACCTTTGGTGTCTTAAATCCGGATTTATACAGAACGTTAAGCGCGAAAATATTACACTTTGTTGAACCGTTTAAAACTATTAATTGATTATTCAGCCAGTAAAGGTAAGTTGAATCAACACTTGGTGAATACCATTCTATGCTCTGTTCACTAGCAGCAATTTTCATTATCTTTGCGCCATTGGCATCACCAACATCAGTTACTTCTTTATTCTTGCCTTCGTCATTTTTCTCTTCGGTAGTTTCAGTCTTTTCTTCTGTATCTTCCTCAGTCCGTGATGCAGGAAAGCACCCTATTATATAGAGTGAAAATGATAATAATAGCGCTAAATATAGTAATTTTCTGTTTTTCATAACCTGTATATTTATATACGTTATGCCAAAATAACCTAAAGTTAGTTTTTAAACAAATGGAATTCATACCGAAATAACGGTATAAATAAAAAAGCCTCATTTTAATTCAAAATGAGGCAAAAAATTAAGATAAACTTAAGAATTTAGTTATTTTCTTTCAAAAAGGAAATCACTTTGGATGGCTTTGCCGTCAGGATCATAGCATGTATTGAATTCCCCTGCAAGTTTATAGCCATAACTTTGAAGAAAAGCTGATATTTCAGGAAATAATGCCTGCCCTTTATACAGCTCTATATAAGAACATTCAGCATATATGTATTTGATATCACCAAACAACTCTATGCTACCTTTTAGTACACTCAGCTCAAATCCCTGAACATCAATTTTCATTAATACATTCGGCGCAATATCTGATGTATTTAATACTTCACTCAGCTTTTTCATGATTATCTTTTCTACACCAATTTCATACGTGCCGGGGAACATCTCGTTTTGTTTATCGCTTATGGGAAGCAGTGATGATGAATCTTCCCTGTGTGAAATGTGAATTTCCGCTTCTCCTGATTCATTACTTATGGCACAGCGATAAAGTTTTACCAACTTATCATCCGAAAATACTTTTTCAAATATCCCGGCCGGGTGTGAAAGTGGTTCAAATGAAAATATCTTTGCCTTTGGAAAACATTTTCTTGCGGCAAGCGCAAACTGACCTTTGTTCGCGCCAATATCAATTACAGTATTGCAGTCTAATTTTCCTAAAACTTTCTCATGTTCAATTCCGGCAGCAGAACCTTTAAGAACAGCTTGCCTGTAATTTTTATCTGAAGCAAGCTTCGATAATTTTTTTAACTTACCTATCATTAATTTTAATCTGTTTCAAAAATTATATTCTGGTCTCTTAATCAAGCAATGGCAGTATCGCACGCAAAAAATCATCGGGTGAGCGGTTTGATTGTGTATTATAAAAGATTATTGCAGTAACTCCCGTTTTATTTGAGTGCACAGAAATATTGTGAAATCCTGGGTAAGAACCATTATGTCCCAAATAACTATCTCCCAATTCAAACATACCAAAACAGTACTTTATTCCGGGTTTTTCCATTCCCGGTTTTAATCTTTCAATTTGAGTTTCTTTACTTATCATTGTTCCTTCAGCAAGAGCTTTAAGGTAAATTTTCAGATCAGCAATAGACGAAATAATTGCGCCTGCTGCCCATGCCCATGATGGATCATACTTAGTTGTTGTGTTTACCAACGGATAGACCCATGTACCGTCATCTTCGCCGTAACCTTCCGGGTGATAGCCGGTAATATCTGCGACTTCTGCAAATTCAGTTTCTTTCATTTCGAGTTTATCAATTATACGTTTTTTAATTTCAGCGGCAAGAGTATTACCGGTAAGTTTCTCAATTATCAAAGCAAGCATAACAGTATTTGTATTGCTGTAATGCCATCCTTTACCCGGCTCAAAATAAGTACCATACTTCACTGAAAAATCTACAAGTTCCTCTGGTTTCCATTTCTTTCTAGGGTTTGTCTGCATGCTGTCATCAAATTCTTTTGGCTCACTGTAATTATACAATCCGGTTGTCATATTTCCAAGCATTCTTATTGTGATATTTTTTGCATTAGGTATGTTTGGGAAAAATCTTTCTATCGATTCATCCAGTGTAAGAAATTTTTCATCAACTAGCTGTAATAAAACTGTACACGTAAATGTTTTGGTAAGGCTTCCTATTCTGAAACGCATGGTTTTATCCATAGGCACATTTGTTTCTATATTTGCCAGTCCTTTTGCAGTTTCATAAATAACTTTATCGCCTTTTGTGATACTTATTATCATTCCCGGCTGGAGTGCCGTGGTAAGCATTGAGTCAGAATAACGCTCTATAAAACTTATAAGTTTTTCATTTTGAGCATTACTTATTGTAACCAGAAAAATTACAAAAAATACAACCTTTAATATATTCCACATATTTTATTGATATTAATTGGATTACTGCAAAATAGCAAATTATTTTGAATAATAAAAAAGCCATCCAGAGCGTCCGAAATGGCTACATAAGAAAATTATTTGAATTATTTAGTAAAAACTTCTCAGATTTTCTGCTATAGAATATCTTTACTTTCAAAAACTAACAGTTTTAATTTTTGAAAATTCTTTAGTATCCTCATCCTTTAAAATATTTTCTATTTCTTTTTGTTCCTTTTCACTAACGAAATCAATATGTGAAAAATCGATATTTTCAATAATTTCAATACTATCTTTAGGCATAATTTCTAAAAAAGACTTCACTTTATCATAAACAGAATCTTTTACCTTTATTACTAATGTTTTCATGATTTAATCAGCTTGTTTAATCTAAAATAATTAAATTATCTTTTAAAACAAATCATTAAATAAAAAAGCCATCCCGAGCGTCCAGGATGGCTTATTTTGCTTTAATGGAGAATATATGATATTAAAGCTATGGGTATTACAATATTCTTTTGCTTTTCATATTCATTTTTTACTTTTGCCCTTTCACTTTTTTCTTGATTACTTTTTTTCATCATCAACAACTTCAAAGTCGGCATTTTCTACCTTCTTATCGTCATCAGCCTTTTGCTGGCTTTCAGCTTCAGGATTTCCGCCCTGCTGCTCGTCTCCACCCGGGGTTCCGGTTGCCTGGCTGTACATCTGAGATGATGCTTCGTTCCATGCCGCGTTTACTGCTTCCATTGAAGATTTAATTTCATCGGTGTTGGTACCTTTAACAGCTTCTTTTAATCTTCCTAAAGCCGTTTCAATTTTCATCTTCATATCTGCTGTTAATTTCTCGCTGAATTCCTTAAGCTGTTTATCAGTCTGGAATATCAGGCTATCAGCATGGTTCTTTGTATCAACTTCTTCGCGCTTTTTCTTATCTTCGCCTTCGTGTTCCTTGGCATCTTTTCTCATCTTTTCAATTTCAGAATCACTTAAACCGCTTGAATGAGTTATCTTTATAGATTGCTCTTTACCCGAAGCTTTATCTTTAGCGCCAACATGAAGAATTCCGTTTGCGTCAATATCAAATGTTACTTCGATTTGAGGAATGCCTCTCTGTGCAGGCGGGATACCATCTAAATGGAATCTTCCAAGTGTCCTGTTATCATTTGCCATTTGACGCTCACCCTGCAGAATATGTATTTCAACCGATGACTGGTTATCAGCCGCTGTTGAATATACTTCTGTTTTCTTGGTTGGAATTGTTGTATTGGCATCTATCATTTTTGTCATAACTCCGCCAAGTGTTTCTATACCAAGAGAGAGGGGTGTAACATCTAAGAGCAGAACATCTTTTACATCACCGGTTAAAACGCCGCCCTGTATAGCTGCGCCAATAGCAACAACTTCATCGGGGTTAACGCCTTTATGCGGCTCTTTCTTAAAGAAGTTCTTAACTGCTTCCTGTACTTTTGGAATTCTGGTTGAACCACCTACAAGTATTACTTCATCTATCTGGTCAACTGAGTATCCTGAATCAGCCAAAGCTTTTTTGCATGGCTCCATAGTCCTCTGTATCAAGTCATCAACCAACTGTTCAAACTGAACGCGTGTTACTGTCATATCAATATGTTTTGGCACGCCATCAATTGCTGTAATGTACGGAAGCTTAACATCAGCCTGTGTCTGGCTTGAAAGGTCGCATTTTACTCTTTCTGCTTCAACTTTCAATCTCTGTAAAGCCATCGGGTCTTTTCTAAGGTCAATACCTTCGAGCTTCTTGAATTCATCAGCAAGGTAATCAACTAAGCGCTGGTCAAAATCATCACCGCCCAAGTGTGTATCACCGTTTGTTGATTTTACCTGGAAGTTGCTGGTGCCTTCCATTTCATATAATTCCAGTATGGATATATCAAATGTACCGCCGCCAAGATCGTATACAGCAACTTTCTCGTCCTTTTTATTCTTATCAAGTCCGTACGCCAGTGCTGCGGCAGTAGGCTCGTTGATAATTCTTTTTACTTCAAGTCCTGCAATTTTTCCAGCTTCTACAGTTGCCTGTCTTTGAGCATCATTAAAATACGCCGGTACAGTAATAACTGCTTCTGTGACTTTTTGCCCTAAATAATCTTCAGCAGATTGTTTCATCTTCTGAAGTACCATTGCGGAGATTTCAGGTGGTGAGTAAACCCTGTCTCCAATTTCAACCCTGGCAGTATCATTTTCGCCTTTTATGACTTTGTATGATACCTTCGTTATCTCGCTTGTTACTTCATTAAATCTTCTTCCCATAAATCTCTTTATGGATGATACTGTGTTCTGCGGGTTGGTAACTGACTGCCTTTTTGCTGCCTGCCCCACCAAACGCTCGCCGCCCTTGGTGAAAGCAACAACAGAAGGTGTAGTCCTGTGTCCTTCCGCATTAGGAATTACAACCGGGTCGCTGCCTTCCATTACGGCAACAACTGAGTTTGTAGTTCCTAAATCAATTCCGATAATTTTTCCCATAGTTTGTTTATTCTTTCTTTTTATTTAGACCGGCTACTCATATATAACCATGTCAATTTATTTGTTTGTTTTATTTAGCTCTTCAAATTCTTTTTTTGCTTCATCTTTCTCAGGAAATTTAAATTCAGAAGACATTTTAAAAAGTTTTTTGGCGATCAAAAATCTCTTTAAACTCTCCTCATGTTTTCCTTCAGCTTCATATATCAAGCCTTCTTCTTTGATTATCCTTGCAGCACAGTATATCTTTTCAGCTTCTGATTCTTTGTTTTGGCTGAAGACATATTTGATACCTTCTGAGCTGAGTGAAATTAAATGTTCAGTACCGAATCCCGTTACCTGCCGGCTTAAGGCATCAAGCTCTTTACCTGCCTCAGTAAGCTGTTTGGTATCTTTTAAAAGAACTATTTTAACCATTGCTCTTACAAAATCCTCAATCATCCGCATTATGTAGTCTTTTCTGAACATATCTTCTCTACCTCACCCCTAACCCCTCTCCTAAAAGGAGAGGGGGATTTAACCCAAAACTCCGGGCTTTACTCCCCTCTCCCTCTGGGAGAGGGGCTGGGGGTGAGGGTCTTATTTTTGTCAATAAATCAGCGCCGGAGGACCATCAACTCCGGCGCTTTTAAATATTAAGACCTGCAATAGCCTTAATTTACATCAATTAACCAATCAACAACTTTACAACTTAAAACGGAGAAATTAACCATGAAACAATTTTAACGCTGAACAACTTCTTTACAAACTTATTTTACTTCAATCTGTCTTTCAACAACCTTGGCTTCTTCGGTCTTTGGTAAAGTTACATTTAAAACACCTTCTTTGTATTCAGCGGCAATTTTATCAACAACTACTTCTGTAGGAAGAGTGAAGCTTCTTGTGAAAACGCCGTAATTTCTTTCTGTCCTGTAGTAATTCTTATTTTCATCTTTTACTTCAGATCTCTTTTCACCGCTGATAGTTAAAACATCGCCTACGATACTGATCTTAATATCATTTTTATCAACACCGGGTACTTCAGCATGAACATATAAATTCTCATTATCTTCAGTCACATCAACCCTGGGAGAAAACGAATTACTGTTTGAGGTCTTAATGCCCCAATCACCAAAATTTGGAGGGTTAAAATTCTCAAAGAATTTTTTAAGATTCTTATCTATAGTAGCTGTTGCTTCTGATGCCGGTTTCATTTTGATAAATGTCATTTTAAAAATCTCCTTGTTTTATTTTTATTTATTATTTTTTTTGTTGTGAACACTTAGTATATATACAATACCTGTGCCAAACTTTTTTTGCAGTTTAAATCAAAATTTTAAGGTTTTTGCTTTTATACTTACTGACAAAATGTACCATAAAAAGAGCATTTTTACACTAATATGTAATTTTTTACATTATAAGTGAAATTTTGTCACTACTTGATTTTGAATTAATTATTGATTTATTTTGTATATTCTCTACTAAAATAAACAGGGATAACATGCAAAAAGATACTATCTATACTAACAAAGCACCTGAGCCAATAGGGCCGTATTCTCAGGCAATTACTGTAAGCTGGGAAATGCAGCAACTATTATATACTTCAGGGCAGGTAGCAATTGACGCCGCAACAGGTAATTTTATAGCCGGTGGAATTAAAGAACAGACTAAGCAGGTAATGGAAAACATTTCAGCACTGCTTAAAGAGGCAAAAAGTGATCTTAAAAAAGTTATTAAGACAACCGTTTTCATCAAAAATATGGATGATTTTACTGCGATGAATGAAGTGTATGCTGAATATTTTGGCGAGTCAAAACCGGCACGCTCAACTGTTGAAGTAGCCCGGTTGCCTAAAGACGCACTTGTGGAAATTGAAGTTATAGCATATATTTTTGGATAAATAATTACTTTTTTTCGGATTTTCTATGATGTTTTAAATAGCTAAATTTGTGTAACTAACCAGTTAAATCCTATGCATACAGATATATTAGAAGTAAAAGAAAAGACACTTAGGGTCTCTAAAATGGCTGAGACTTTGGTTGCATCTGAAATAATAAAACTTGCCGGAGAAATTAACGAAAAAATTAAACAGGGCGAGCAGATATATAATTTAACCATCGGTGATTTTGACCCGAAAGTTTTCCCGATACCTATTGAGCTTGAAGAAGAAATAATAAAAGCTTACAAAGAACATGAAACAAACTACCCTCCCGCTGACGGACTTCTTGAAACACGCAAAGCAGTATCAAAATTCCTGAAGGATAAAGAAGGAATTGAATATAATCCCGCAACAGAGGTTTTAATGTCAGCCGGCGCCAGACCGCTTATCTATGCTGTTTACCAGACAATTGTTCAGCCGGGTGATACTGTTGTATTCCCAGTTCCATCATGGAATAACAATCATTACACGCATCTTTCACACGCAAAGAAGATTGAAATTATCGCAACACCAGAAAATCATTTCATGCCTACTGCGGCTGACCTGAAGCCTCATCTAAAAGGCGCTGCGCTAGTTTCATTGTGTTCACCTTTGAATCCGACAGGCACGACATTTTCAAGGAAAGATCTCGAAGAAATATGCGAATTAATAATAGAAGAGAACCATTCACGCCCCGAAGGTGAAAAACCATTATACCTTTTATATGATCAGATATACTGGGTATTAACATATGGCGAAACCGAGCATTTCAATCCGGTTTCACTTATTCCTGAAATGAAAAACTATACCATATTTATTGACGGTCTTTCAAAAGCATTTGCGGCAACAGGTGTAAGAGTCGGTTGGTCAGTCGGACCCGCGCGCGTTATTGGCAAAATGAAATCAATACTATCTCATCTTGGCGCATGGGCAGCTAAGGCTGAGCAGGTTGCAACAGCAAGATATCTTAGCAGAACAGAAGATGTTGATAATTATCTTATCCGGTTCAAGAAAGAAGTTCACGATAGGCTTGATGGTTTTTATAATGGCTTTATGGCGTTAAAGGCTGATGGTCACAAAGTAGATGCAATTGCGCCGCAAGCTGCAATTTACCTTACCGTTCAGTTTGATCTTCATGGAAAGAAAAAAGAAGATGGCTCGGTTCTTGTTAACACAAAAGATATTACAAAATATCTATTGGAAGAAGCGCGTGTTGCTATAGTTCCGTTCTATGCCTTTGGTGATGATGAAAACAGTACATGGTACCGCTTATCTGTCGGCACATGCAGAATGGACGAAGTTGAAAAGGTAATTGAAAGCTTAAGAAAAGCGCTGCAAAAACTTTCTTAGTTCTGATATTTTATAAATTAATCAATAATAATATGAAACCAGTATTGAATTTGATTTTCATTTTATTTTGTATATCATCAATTCAATCTCAATGGATTCAACAAAATTCAGGCAGAACAACTGAATTAAGAGTGGTGTATTTTATTAATACCAATTCAGGTTTCATTATATCAAAGAATAATATTACAAACAGATTCGTACTCTTAAAAACAATAAATCAAGGTGTTACCTGGGATTCAACCGTTTTTCCATCTTCTGATACACTATACAATGTATTCTTTATTAATTCAAATACCGGCTGGCTTTGCGGTAATAATGCTCCCGCAGAAGTTATGCCTAAGGGAAAAATATGGAAAACTACAAATCAGGGTTTAAACTGGAGCCAGACCGTTTTTTTAGATTCAACAACTATAAGATCGGTTTACTTTTCAGATATTAATACAGGCTATGCTGTCGGAGTACAAACACCTGTCGGTGCTATTGCATATAAAAGTACTGATGGTGGAACCTCTTGGGTAAAATTTGCTAATATTTTAACTACTTTAAGGGGAGCTCGTGACCTTTATTTCCTCAATTCAAATACAGGATGGATTGCAGCGGCAAATGGTGATGCCGAAAATCAGTATCCTGTAATTATTAAAACTACAAATGGTGGCATTACCTGGTCCTATAATAATATTGGAGGATGGATAAGAACTGTTCTTTCTCATATTGTTTTTTTTAATGACCAAACGGGCTATGCAGGAGGTTCAAGAGATACTACAATTCTGGGTACTACACCTCTTCCCAGAATGTTTAAATCTACAAACGGAGGCGTTAGTTGGGTTTACCAGGACCTCCCTACTACTGTTTCACCAAATATTCACTTTATAAACGGAATGTTTTTTCAGGATGTAAATACCGGATGGGCTGCAGGGGATAGGGGGAGCATATCATACACATCAAACGGAGGGACTAACTGGATATACCAAAACAGCGGACAAAACACAGGGATAAATATGGAAGATGTATTCTTAAATTCAGGAATTGGATGGGCTGTGGGCAGCAATGGTACATTATTAAAAACAACTAATGGCGGGATTACATTTGTTTCTCCTATCAACAACATTGTTCCAGAAAAGTTTGAGCTCTATCAGAATTATCCTAATCCATTTAATCCTTCTACTATAATATCATTTGATTTATTAAAATCAGGATACACAAAATTAACTTTATATGATGTTATGGGAAATGAAGTCCAAAAACTGGTTAATGAATCTCTTCAAAAAGGTAGTTATGAAATTAATTTTGATGCTCGCAATCTATCCAGCGGTACATATTTTTACAAATTAACTTCAGGAAATTTCACAAAAACTCAAAAAATGCTTCTGGTTAAATAATGGCAAGTAAACTAACCGGTAAGAAGGAACGGATACCTGCGGAGAAATAAGGATACTTCAGAAATCTTGTATATAAGTGGACAAAAAACAAAAGGAGCCAATTGGCTCCTTTTGTTTTAATATGAAAATATAGTTCTATTTATTTTATGGTGCAGTCGTAAATGTTCTGCCAGCTGAATTTAAAACACCCGGAAGATTAACCATATGTAATAGATCTGAATTTACATATTCATCAACCGAATTTAACCCCTGGTATTGAGTAACTTGCCAATCATGAACCGTGCCAGGCTCAATTAGTAAATTTGGTGAAAAATTAGGGATTGTTGTATTTAGCTCTGTTGTATAAACATAAAATGTATTGTTAATGCCAAGATATTTTACAGCATAAATAGAGCTGCCGGTACTTTGAGAATAATTAAAAACAGTAGTAGTGTCAATTCCTGTTGCACCGTTAAGTGGTGTGTTTAAAACTGAAGCCGGTCCAATAGTTATCTGGTTATTGATACCGGTTTGAACTATTGTAGATTTATAACCACTAGCGCCGGATGGTTCTGCTATCCTTGTAAAAAGATTTAATGTAAAGTTAGATGGCAATCCTGTGGGAACAAGACCGCTTATATTAGAAGTAGTTGTATATGAGATAAGAGGAGACCCAAGCGCAATTAAAAATGGATTATTAGTTAACTTAGAAAAATTTATACAAAGAGAAGATGATAAAACAGAATAACCTCCGGGTGGATTGATAGTAGCTGTTAAACTTACTTCACCGGGATTTAATGCAAAATCCCCAATAGTTGGCTGCCATATTGATTGACCCCCGCTTGTGACCGGCAGCTCAGCTTCTGCGTAATTATCATAAGAAATAATATTGTTCGATACATCAACAGTATATACAAGCGCGCGAATCTTCCCGTTTATTGTAGAAGTAGAATTTGCCCATTGCACAGGATAAGTTATTGCACTATTTACCGGTCCAGCATTAACTTTACAATAAATAACATTAGTTGTATCTGAATAAAAAAGCAAAACTTTCTTACCTGCCGGAATTAATCCATTAGGAAATGTTACAACAACATTTGAGGAAAACTGTACATTGGCAATTCCACTGCCGGTTGTCAAATGTGGCGATGCAGTGGTTAAACCTTTGAATAAATAACCGTATTTATGAATGCCGCCTAATTCCAGCATTTGGCAATCATACGGTGCGCTTACACCATTTATTGTAAAATTTCCGTCAGCCCCGGAAGTTACTGTTTGACTGCCGATAATTACACTAATCCCTGATGCAGGTGTTCCAAAAATATCGGATACTCTTCCGTTTACATTTATCGTTGTATTTACCGGTGGAGTGTTCGTTACTGTATCACTGCCGCATCCTGATATAACAAAGGAAATATATAGTGTCAGAAGTATATAAGCAAAATAATTTTTCATTATGTATTAATTAATTTTAGCAAAGTTAAAGATAATGATTACTTAATAATTGGTAATAATTTCAGGATTAAATAATAAATCCCGATAGAATAAATCGACCCATCAAAATCAGCCTCGTTGAATCCTGCAGGCTTTCAGAATCTTGGTAAATAATATCTCAATCCAAATAAACCGTTTAATGACTCAAGTTTATTTAGTATATTCCCAAGATTTATATTAGTTTGGTCTTTATATGTTGATTTTATATTCTCCGAGAGCAAGCTGTTGAAATTTCCTTTTAGTATTAACGAGAACTGGTTGAGCATATTCCATTCGATTCCTAAACCGGCTTCAAAAGAAATCATGGGGCTTCCACCGGTTACATTTTCTACCGATAAAATTAAATTACCGGAATTATTCTGAGAGCTTAATGATTCGTTAACAGTTTTATCCGGAGAATTAAACGAAAACTTTAAACCGAGAGTTGGTAAGATATGAAAATCATTTGATAAGGAAATACGCGGCGTATATCTAAATGGGATCGAAGTAATATTAATAGGATTCGCATTATCGTTTGTGTATGTCGTTCCGCCTGCATCAATTACAGATATATTTTGCCCGGAAGTATATGTTTGGAATCCTGTTTCAAATGCAAGCCATTCACTGAAACTATAACCGAAATTAAATCCGAAAGATACGGCACTGCGTGATTCACTCTTTGTTGTGTAACGCTGAGTTTCAGAAGTGAATTCCTGTTTTTGTTCAGTAAGACCGCCGTAAATTTCAATATAGGTAGTTTTATCAACGGTTTGCTGATTATTCTTCACCTCGTTTTTCTTTTTCTCTTTTTTTACCGGATTAACTGTAATAATATTTCCATGAATACCATCGGGTTCAGCCCACTGGCATAAATAGATTAAAGTATCCTCGGTTTTAATATTTCCCCCACTTTTTATTATGCTTCTTGGGCCCCAGGCAAATCCTCCGGTCATATAATCTCCCACAAAAATACTGTCATATTTTATATCCCAATATTTATTCCACTCTCTCGGCTTACCTCCGTTTTTAGAGAGATAATCCGGGTTTGTTGATTTATCATCATCATAAAATATGCAATATCTGGCATTAAAACGTTTTTCTTCGTTTGTATTGTATATTTTTCCGTCACCAGAATGCTTTCTATATGTTGACTCCATCCAATAAAAAACAGAAGTATTCGAACTTATGGACATCTGATAATAATCAGGGTCAATGAAAGTACCCATCACTGCTGACATTTTGCTGTTATAAACGGATTCAATTGTCTTAATTTTCTTCACGGTAATATAAGGTATTGTAGTAATGAAACCTTCATATGTATCAGGAGGATCTATGTCTGTCATTTCAACAGTTTTTATAACAAATGCCTGTCTTTCAAACTTATTCAATATAGGATATGATACTCTTACTTTATCATTAACAGGTTTCAAAATGGATTTATCATTAAACGGAGTACTTATTCGGGATATTGAAACTTCGGGTACGTTATTTTTCCGCAAATGAGAATAATAGTCCATAGAAGTTTTTTCGCCTTCTTCAGTTACCTCAACCGGCGGTCCAAGTATATGAGGTGTCTTTAACGAGGTAAATCTTATCCATGCTTTAGAGCCGTCTGAATAAAAAACACAAAACCTGCCGCTTGGTAAAGAGGTCATAACATACGGGACATAAACTTCGTCAAATATATCCAATGTGTTCCATGACTTACATTCGTCATCTGAATAAATAATTATTGAGCTTGCTTTATGCAGCCGGTGTTTTTTTTGTTCTGAAGGTAAAAAATTATTAAGATCACTCTCACCAATTCCTCCTGCGCCCCACATTGTTATATAAATTCTGCTTGTCCATGGGTCCTGATATATTTCAAACCTGTCAAACCCTCCTATATAAAATGATTTCTTTATAACATTAATTTGAGTTTCTTGTGAATTTTTTTGGATAAAATCACCAATTGAAATTGAGGATGTATCATATTTTATAAATCTTGGAAAGCCATAATCGCCGTTGAGTTCTGTTACTGCATCATAAATACCAATTCTTTCCCAATTGTTACTTGCATAAGAGCTGTTATCAGATTTAAAAAAATATAATGCACCTCTTTGTCCAAATGCGCCTCCAAACTCAGCCTTCATTCCGCTAATATTCCACCATTCAGGCCTGTTGGGAATATCCCTGAGAGTAACACCTACTTTAACAGCAAGGAAATTACCGTCAGTTAATTTAATGATTTGAGCATCCGTAGCTATGAAATCTGAATCAGTATTAACAAATTCATTATAACTTTTATCTTTATTAATTTCGAGCTTGTCATAAAAGACTGAATCACTTCTCTGATATAACATAAAGTTTTTTTTGATAAGCATTCCGGGCCGGACTTGCCCAGTGCTTAGCATCAGTGAATATAGGTCGTTATTCACGAATTTAGTTTTAAATACTTTTAATGTATTTTCTGAATAAACATCAGAAGTAATAATAAAATCCGTTTTAAGAGAGATCAGATTCGGCTGGGCAAAAACAGAACTCTGTAAAATTACAAACGAAAAAATTAAACACGAAAACTTAATGAAATTATACATAAATAAATAAATTAGTTTAATAAACAAATTAAATCAATTATTTGAATACAATAATCTAAACTTTCGAAATCAATAAAATGACAAAATAATTTTCGTTTTGTGTTGATTAATTTATGCAAAGTTAAAGATAATGATTACCTAATAATTGGTAATAATTTAAGGATAGTAAATACAAAGGGAGCTGAAAAGCTCCCTTTGTATTTACTATCAAATTTTGTAACCTACAATTTTATCAATCCCGCAAGTGAGTTTTCAAAAATAACTTCGTTATTTTATCAATATCATTTTTCTTATATCAGTAAATCCATCGGCTTCAATCCTATAAAAATACACTCCACTTGAATAATTTACAGCATTCCAATCCGCATTATATGTTCCTGCGCTTAGATTTTCATTTACTAATGTTTCAACTTCCTTCCCCAACATATCAAATACTATTAGCTTTACAAAAGATGATTTTGGAATTGCAAAATGTATATTTGTAGTTGGATTAAAAGGATTAGGATAGTTTTGAGAAAATGAAAATCCGTTCGGAATTTCATTTGAAATCGGTTGAATACCAATAACCTCGCTAAGTGGTCTTCTGTAAACACCACCGTATGTGCCGGCAAATATATAATTATAAAAAATACATAATGTTTTTATTAATGAAGTTCCTAAACCTTCATTTCTTTGAGACCAACTTACTCCATTATTATTGGAAACATAAAAACCATTATCAATACTTCCAGCAAAAATATTATTCCCACTTACTGCTAATGAAGAAACATTTTGATTATTTAAAGAAGTTTGAGTCCAGTTTGTGCCGTTGTTTGTAGATAAATACACTCCGTAAAATGGCGAAGAGTTGTAAGTACCTGCAAAGATATTATTCCCGTTAACAGCTAAAGCACTAACACTACGATTGTTTAAAGGAGTTTGAGCCCAGCTTGTGCCATTGTTTGTAGATAAGTATATCCCTAAATCAATAGTTCCGGCAAAGATATTATTCCCATTTACAGCTAAAGCAACAACACTACGATTATTTAAAGGAGTTTGAGTCCAGTTTGTGCCGTTGTTTGTAGATAAGTATATCCCTAAATCAATAGTTCCGGCAAAGATATTATTTCCGTCGACAACTAATGAGCGAACACTTTGATTATTTAATGGAGTTTGAGTCCAGCTTGTGCCATTGTTTGTAGATAAAAACACTCCGTTCACACCAGTTCCTGCAAAGGTATTAATTCCTTTTACTGCTAATGAATGAACATCCCGATTATTTAAAGAAGTTTGTGCCCAGTTTATACCATTGTTTGTAGTTACATATATACCGAAAAGACCGGTACCCGCAAAGAAATTATTCCCGCTATATGAAAATGAGAATACACCACCCACATTCTCTATTCCATTACTTATCTGAACCCATTGTGCGTTGGATATAACACAAACAAATAACAATATTAAAATTATTTTTTTCATTCTCAACAAATATAATACAAATAGGGAGCAATTTCGCTCCCTTTATTTAAGCAATGATTAAAAACTAGCTATTTCACCAAAATCATTTTTTTTGTTTCAGTATATCTATCTGTTTGCAATCTATAGAAATACACTCCGCTTGAAAAATTTGACGCATTCCATTCAGCATTATAAGTACCTGCATTCAGATTTTCATTTACCAATGATTCAACTTCTCTACCAAGCATATCATACACTATTAGCTTTACAAAAGATGATTTAGGAATTGCAAAATGTATATTTGTTACCGGATTAAACGGATTAGGATAGTTTTGTGACAATGAAAACTTGTTCGGAATTTCGGAGGAAATTGGTGTTATACCTACAAGCTGACTATATTTGATAGTAATAAAATCATAATATATGCTGATAAATAAATTCTGCCCGCCAAATAAATAGACATTGTTCTGTGTATCAACAGCAACCGAACTGCAAAAGCCTGCGCCATTACTAGTATCATATTTCTGAATCCATTGCTGGGTTCCGCCTGAGTTATACTTAATGACAGTAGCATCATATCCGGTAGTACCTTCAGCACTTTGCCCCCCAATAAAAATATTGCTGGCATTATCAATTGCTATCGAGTATGCTTCATCTATGTGATTTTGAGCTCCATTGTACCGTTGCACCCATTGCTGCACACCTGCAGAATTGTATTTTAGTGTTGTCATATCATAATTAGATCCGTTCCCAACGCTTCTGCCTGTAACATATATATTACTCGATGCATCCACTACCAGCGCATATGCTTCATCAGTACCATTTCCGGTCCCATTATATGTCCTTACCCAGGTTGTGTCGCCAGTGGCAGGATTCAGCTTCAAAACAAGATAATCATATCCACCTGATGTCTGGTTAGTTGTGCCTGCAATACAGATATTACCGTTTGCATCAAGCTTTATATCGCCAACCCCATTTTGATAATTATTTCCTCCCAGATGTCTGTATGTGCTAACCCACTGTTGAACGCCTGAGGAATTATACTTTATGGTTCCCCGTGTACCTGCATTAGGAAAAATTGTTATATGCCCTGTAACATAAACATTCCCTGTTTGGTCAACGGTTATACCGTAAGCAAGATCCTGTGGCGCAGAATTATCGCCTCCGTCAAAGCGGGATACCCACTGCTGAACACCTGATGAATTATACTTTACAGTCGCATAGTCAAGTAATGTGGTAGCTCCCACACTCTCACCTGTAACATAAACATTACCGTTTATATCTACAAACATTGCATTTGCGCGGTCACTGCTGTTTCCGGTTCCGTTATATCTTTGAAGCCATTGCTGAACGCCTGATGAATTAAGTTTAATTACTACATAATCCTCTAATGTGCCACTGCCAAAACTTTTTCCTGCAACATATACATTTCCTGAAATATCAACAGCAATAGAAGTTGGAATATCATTACCGTTACCAGGACCGTTATAGCGTATAGCCCATTGCTGAACCCCTGCAGAATTATACTTAATAACCGCAATATCCATACCCGAGCTGACGCCATCGCTTTGACCTGTGCCATATACATTTCCCAAAGCGTCAATAGTCATTGGCCCGGCAAAGTCGTTTACGGTAGCCGGTCCGTCATATCTCTGCATCCATTGCCTGACAACGGGCTGCGAACTAATATTTATAGTAATCAATAACATCATCATTGTGATTACAAATAAGTTTGTTAGTTTACTTATTTGGTTAGTTGTAAGTACTTTCATTTTATTTCTCCTTTTTCCCGAACACTCAGGATTATTTTTTTATTACTACTTGTTTAGTTTCAGTAAAACCGTTTGCTACCAATTTATAAAAATATGTTCCATCAGGTAGTCTGTTTGCTTCAAGATCTATTTCATAATCACCGGGTTTAAGCATATCATTTATTACAGTGGCTACCTCTTTGCCAAGTATATCATAAACTAATACTTTTGTTTTTATTGCCTGAGGAATATTGAATTTTATCTTTGCCATAATTACCTGGATCAAACATACAACCTCAATAGTCTCTTAGCAAAGAATAAAAAACTTAATGTTAGAGAATATTTGCTAATATACTTTGATAGAAGCAGCGAAAAATCCTCTTTTATAGTTAATTTTAAAGCTTTTATTGCTATTTTAAACATATTAATGTTAGAGAATTTAATATGGAAAATTATAAAATAATTCAGGTTTTAAGATCTTTAAATAAAAAAGAACTTAGAAATTTCGGTGAATTTGTAAATTCACCTTACTTCAACAAGAATGAGCCGGTTAAAAGATTACTTGCTGCGATGGAAAAATATTACCCTGCTCTTAACAACAGGAACTTCACAATTGAAAAGATTTTTAAAAAAGTGTTCCCCCGCGCCAATTACGATTATCATAAAATTAATAATGTTATCTCGGATCTTTATAAATTATCTGAAAAATTTTTAGCGCAGCAGCATATTGAAAATAACGAATATTATCTTGAGCGGAATATTTTCCGTGAACTAAGAGATAAAAAGCTATATAAAATTTATGAGCAGAAATATTCCGCTTACATGAAAGACCTGATTGAACGTAAATTTAAGGACGAGGATTATTATTATTACTTATATGAAATGAATGATGAGTACCTGTGGTATGCCACAATTAAGAAACCCAATACCGAGCTTAACATTTTGCAAACTGAATTCGACCATTTCTTCAGGTTTGCGCTAATCCGATTACTGCGTTTTTATAACCTAATGCTGCACGAAAAAAGCAATACTAATGTAGAGTACAGGCTAACCTTTTTAAATGAAATAATTAATTTTTTGCAAAACGAAAAAGCAGAAGATACACCTGCTATTATAGTTTTTAAAACCATATTACTTCTTCTGCATACAAAGGATAAAAAATATTATTCTGAATTATGGGATTTAAAGGAGAAGTATTTTGATTATTTCAAATTTGATGATCAGTACTTAATTTATATTCATTTGTATGATTATGCTGCATATATGGTAAATTTCAAAGGTGATGATAATTACAATAAGGATATGTTTATTATATATAAGGAAATGCTTGAGAAAAGTTTTATGAAACCTGAAAACATGCTCTATCCAAACCTTATGAACATAATAAAGATTTCCTGCAGAGTAGGCGAGTTAGTTTATGCAGAAAAATTGATAAATGAATTTGGACCCCACATACCGTCTGATGAAAGGGATAATGTACTTGCTTTCTGTTATGGAACAATAGAGAACTCAAAAGGAAATCTGAAAGAAGCTATGAAGTTTTTTTCACGGTCTAACTTTCAGAATTTTGTTTTCAAGGTTCAGGTAAAAATTCTTCTGCTGAAAATATATTACAAACTTAACATGTTTGAAGAAGCATTGGCTATGATAGATACTTTTAAACATTTTGTTCAAAGGGAAGAAAATCTGCTGAGAGAACATAAAGAATCTTATATGCTGTTTTTAGGCGCTATGATTGAACTTATTAAGATAAAATCCATGATTAACTCTGAAGAATATGAATTCAGTCTGAGAAAAATAAGGAAAGATACCGAAAAAATGCCGGCAAATCCCTTTAGGATAAAGCTTTGGCTGCAAAGTGAGTTAGACGAACTTTTAAAATCAATAAAAAATAGAATAAAAAAAGGCGGATCTTAGACCCGCCTGTCAATTCAAAAAGCCTTATTTCACAAGTACCATTTTCTTGATTTCACTAAAATTTTCTGTCTCCAGTTTATAAACATAAACTCCGCTCGAATACTTACTTGCATCCCAATCAACATTATAAGTACCTGCGCTTAGATTTTCATTTACAATTATTTCCAATTCTCTCCCGAGCAAATCAAATATTACAAGCTTTACAAAAGATGATTTAGGAATTGCAAAATGTATATCTGTTGTAGGGTTAAACGGGTTAGGATAATTCTGCGAAAGAGAAAATTGATTTGGAATTTCATTCCCTTGACTTTGGATACCGACAAGTGGCGCATATTTAATTGTATAACAATCATAGTTATTTGCAGCGCTATAGCTTGCACCGGTTACATATACGTTGTAGCTATTATCCACATAGATTCCGTATGCGTAATCGTTTCCATTGTCGTTTGCATTATTATATCTTTCAACCCACAATTGATTTCCTGATGCACTGTATTTTACGGTTGCGTAATCTAAACCATTCGGGCTTAGACCCGTGCTGGCTCCAGTAACATAAACACTCCCTACATTATCAATTGTTATGAAATAAGCATTGTCGAAACCATTCCCTGGTCCGTTATATCTGCTTGTCCACAATTCTCCTCCGCTTGTTGAATAACCAAGCGTTACATAATCATTTGAATACACACCTGAATTGAATCCAATACTGTATCCTGTAACATAAACCCGGATACCGTCTGTAACAATATAACTTGGGACATCATCTCCATTCATATTATCATACTTTTTACTCCATAGCTCTGTCCCACCTGAATTGTAACCAACAGTAATAATATCTTTAGCTCCTACCTGGGAGTTCGTGCCTGTTACATAAACATTGTTATTATTATAGTCAACCGCTAAATCAAATCCCTCTGTTCCTGAATAACCAAAACCGTAAAATCTTTTTGCCCATAAAAAACTTCCTGAATTTGAAAACTTAATTGTAGTCATACGAAAGTCAAATGATGTGTCTGCAACACTACCTATTATATAATAATTTCCGCTTGCATCAATTTCAAGTTGGTTTGCGTAGTCTTGGACATTGGATGAATTTCCGCTATAAGTAGAAAGCCATTGCTGCTGTCCTGAGCTGTTATATTTTATTAAGATAATATCATATGTAGGACCTCCTCTGCCGAGAACTATTACATTCCCACTTGCATCAACGCCCATTGATTGTCCGAATTCCTGTGTATCTGCTCCCGCACCGTTATATCTTGCGGCCCATAGCAATACACCCGATGAATTATATTTAAGAGTAATAATATCATTTTCTGTGTTTCCTCCTCCGATACTACTGCCTGTTACATAAACATTTCCAGAGCCATCTACCCACATCCAGTTTGCCACGTCCTGGGAGCCTCCCGGACCTGCGTAAGTAACTGCCCATTGCTCAACTCCGACCGAATTATATTTTATTATTAATATGTCCACTGTGTTGTTAGCAATTCCTTTCCCTCCGACAATATACACATTACCAGTATTGTCGGTTACTACAAACTTTCCAAAGTCACTGTATGCGTTAACATACCTTCTTGCCCACTGCTGTGAAACAACCTGTGAAAAAGAACAAACAGAAAGTAAATTTAAAAAAAATAATATTAATAATAATTTTTTCATTGTGGATTTCCTTTATTCCAAAACGGGTATACCCTTTTGGATATACCAATCAGGCAGGCGGTTTTTCGGGGTGAAACGCAAATCCGGAAAGATGAGGTTTCGTTGCCTGCCCTTTTGGTTATTGTTTTTTTTTAAATTGATTTTCATTTTTGCGTTACCCCGAATTTATTGCTGGTTAAATATAGTATAACAATAATGAGTAGAGCAAAGAGAAATTAATTGAATTGTCGCCATTAAAAAGTTAAATATTTTCTGTTTAATGGTGTTTATTTGTAAGTTTTAGAGTATTTTTGTATAAACTTGTCGCTAAAGAAATGGATAATATTAAGCTAATAAAGCTGCTAAAATCGTTTTCTTCAAAGGAATTTAAAGATTTATATAAGTTTATTATCTCTCCGTATTTTAATGAAAGTAATATTCTGATTGAACTTTATTTCGTATTAAAGAGATATTATCCTGAATTTAACAATAGAAACTTTACACGCGAAAATATTTTCAAATCTATTTATACGAATGAAAAAAAATACAATGATAAAAAAATGCGCGATAGGTTTTCAGATATGCTGAAACTTTGCGAAGAGTACATATCATTAATTGAAATCAAAAGTGATGATGTTAAATATCAGCATCTTTCATTGATACAAATTGCAAAAAGGGGGCTTGAATCGCATTTTGAAAGCAAATACAAAGAAATTAATAAAATAGTTGAAAAGAAAAGGATAATAGATAACAATTTCTTTTTAACCCGCTATGAGCAAATTAAAGATAAAAGAAATTTTTATGAGTTCAGAGATCCACTTGGCAAAAGAACTGTTTATTATGAGCAGTATAAGGATGAAATCAAATGGATGAATTGTTATTTCATTTTTAAATTACTGAAATACATAGTTATTCAATACAACGCAAAGAGACATCTAAATTTTGATTTTGATTTCACAATTGAAGAACCGATTTTACTTTTAACAAACAGTATTGAAATTACTAATTATCCTCCGATAGAATTATTCAGGAACATAATACTATTAAATAAAAATTTCAGTGATGATCTGTTTGATAAAACCGAAATTCTTTTGAACAGGAGCATTAACATAATGGAAAAAGACGATGCCAGAATTATAATTATTGAATTATACAATTTCTCGGAGGCTCAAAGGAGAGCATCCGTTGAGGGGTACCAATTGAAGGCGTTAAATTTAGGAAAAAATATGGCGGAATATGGTTTATACCCTATTGAAGGCGGTTTTATGGCTGTTGACCATTTTTATAATACAATTCATGTTGGATTACTTGCCGGTGATTTTGAATGGGTGGAATACTTCACTGGAAAATTTGTGACAAAATTAAAACCTGATGAGCAGGAAAACGCTGAGAATTACTCTAATGGCATGCTAAGCTGGAAGAAAAATGAGTTTGAATTGGCTCTTGATTATTTTGCCCGGGTGAAAACGGATGATTTTTATTTAAGGCTAAGGATTAAGTATAATACATTGAATATATTATTTACTCAAAAAGCGTTTGAATCAGTTCTTTACGAAATTGATTCTTTTAAACATTATCTTGACTCAAATGATTCTATACCTGACTTATTGAAGTTAAGAGCAAGAAACTATCTTAAAATAATTGGACAGCTCGCAAAAGCTATTTTAAATAAAAACCATGATGAAATAAGTTACCTTAAAAATGTAACAGAAAAATATACTCCGGCAGAAATTGAACACAGAGAGTGGTTGATAAATATTATGACTCAAAATATTAAAGGCGTTCAAACCTGAACGCCTTATAAAATATTTTAATATTATATCCCTTATTTCATCAATCCCGCCCTATGGGTCTTCGACCCGAAGGGTCGTGGCCAAGCAGGATTTCCTGACTGCATCAGGCAGGCAAAAGTAACTGCATTACTTTATCAATATTCCCGATGAAACGGGATTCCGAATTAATTAGCTATAGCTATTTTATTAATACCATTTTTCTTACAACCCTAAATTCACCCGTTTCAATTTTATAATAATACACACCACTTGAATATTTTGATGCATCCCAATCTTTTGCATGAAAAAAAACTGTTGTTAAAGAAATCAAGTGAGCTAAAACATAAAAGGAGCTAATTAGCTCCTTTTTTAGTTATACTATATAATCAGTGAAATCCGTCAATCAGATGAATCTGTGATTACTTCATCTTATTAACGCTTTTTGTAAGTTTTGATTTTTTGTTAGCTGCATTATTTTTGTGGATAATTCCCTTAACAGCAGCTCTATCCAGAACTTTAACTGCTTTTTTCAGCTCTTTTTCAGCTTCATCTTTCTGCTTTGCACCTGCAACATTTTTCAAAGCGGATTTTATTTTTGCTTTAAAGTGTTTATTATATTCTGTTCTCTTAGGGGTTTGTCTGGCTCTTTTCTGAGCTGATTTATGTCTTAATGGCATCTAATTTTTGTCCTTTTTATACTATAATTATACGTTTATTATTGCTTAATCTAAAATGTAATTCCAAAAATAGCCATAACCTAATTGAAAATCAATTTACTATTTAACGCCTAAACCTTCCCTCGGCGTATTTCTGAACAAAACGGGTAAAAATAATGGAAAAATTGAAGAACAAGATCCTCTGGGTTGATGATGAAATTGAGCTTTTACGCTCAAATATCCTCTTTTTGGAAGATAAAGGCTATTTTGTTGAAAAAGCCACCAATGGCGAAGATGCCATTGATATGGTTAAAGAAAAAGATTTTGACCTCATCTTCCTTGATGAAATGATGGCAGGTATGGGAGGACTAAAAACCTTAGCCTCTATTAAAGAGGTTCAGCCAAGTGTACCGGTAGTTATGGTAACAAAAAATGAAACCGAGTCATTGATGGAGCATGCAATCGGCGCTAAAATTTCAGATTACCTTCTAAAGCCTGTAAATCCAAACCAGATACTGCTTGTTTGCAAAAAATTCCTTGAAGGCAAACGCATAAAAAGCGAAACGGTTTCCCGTGATTATATACAGGAGCTGAACAAGATTAACATGGCTATGATGGAACCGCTGGATTATAACGACTGGATACAGATAAACAGCGATCTTACACAATGGGAAATGGAGCTTGATGAACATCCTGAGCTTGGATTGAAAGATACTGTCCTTGCAACAAGAAAAGAATGCAACGCGGAGTTCTGCCGTTTCTTTGAAAGAAATTATGTTGAGTGGATCCATGAAAAAAAAGCGGGTCCGGTTTTTTCCAACGGTATAGTTGAAAAGTACGTTCTGCCGGAGCTTGGCGCTCATAAATCTGTTTTCTTCTTTGTTATTGATTGCTTAAGGCTTGACCAGTGGATGCTGATGGAAAAAATGCT
>JANPBV010000092.1:0-2883 GCA_031430615.1 Ignavibacteria bacterium
GGTGATACAACAAGATTCAATTTTAATTTCAATTTCACTTCAAACAGTAACAGCGATTCTTTACTAATGATCTCGCTTCCTCATCATCAGGATATGCTTACCAATTCAACCAGCGATATAATGAAATTCCGCTGTATAAAAGGTAAGATGAAAGAAGTTTACGGTAAAACCTGGCTAATGACAGAAGACCAGATACCAAATTATTCATGGTATCCTTTAAGCAATCTTTCAAATGTACCTAACTCATCTCCTAAGTGGTACGATTCAATGTACGTACACCTTAAAGCTGATTTTGATACAATTATAGGAGCAAGATACCAGGTACCAAACGGAACTAATCAGCCGACAACAGACCCATACGGTTTTGGCAAAAATGTTTGCCGCATGACAAGGGTAATTTGCATTGCTGATGAGCTTGCTGACCGTTACCAGTTGGTAGACCCAACAAACCCAAGAAAAGATACATGCATAAATCTCGCAAACATTGCCCGTGATACAGTTATGGGTTTTATAAAGAAGTGGGTTGACGGGCAGAATCTTTCATGGAATCCACCTGTGCAGCCATGGGCAGGAGGGCAGAATAACAAACTTATTTGGGATAGCAGGTATGGCGGGATAATCTCCTATTTATCATATGTTGCAATGGATAATCCTGATCCTAATATATATAATTTTGATTTTGGTAACGCAAGATATAATGATCATGCGTTTCATTACGGGTATGTAATATACGCAGCAGCAGTAGTAGCGCGTAAGCGTCCGGATCTTTTTACATCAAATGGAAATCAATATTTCAACAGGATAACAGATCTTTGCCGCGATATTGGTAACCCTGTTACTCCAACAAATTCACAAACAGATCCATATTTTCCAATGCACAGGCATAAGGATTGGTTTGACGGGAATTCCTGGATGAACGGGATCCAGTCACAAGGCGCAGGACGTGACCAGGAAAGCGTGAGCGAAGCTGCTAATGCATGGTATGGAATGTATCTATTCGGTCTGGCTATGAATAATGATAATCTGAAAAATACCGGTAAACTGATGCTGGCTTCAGAGATCCGCAGCTTCAAAAAATATTACCGTACGTTCCAGAATACTGATACAACATATACAGGGTATAACCAGAAGCATATTATAGTTGGCAATCAATGGCATAGCTTAACAATAAATAAAACATACGGAACAATGCCAAGATTTATTTACGGCGTGCATATGTTACCAAAGAATCCTTTTATTGAAAGAATGTGGGACCCCACTTTTTCGCAGGAAGTCTGGAACAAGGTTTTTACAAACAACCAGTCTTCTACATTAATACAGGATCTGACTCTCTTCACTGCTCCTTTTAGTCCATCCAATACAGGAACTATTACAGTTATGACTTATAATATGCCTGTTCAGGCTATATCAGATCCGACCGCTGCATATAATAAATTCCAGCAGTATAGGGGATTCGCAGGTTACTTTGATGACGGTACAAGTAAATCTGATTGCTTTTATTGGATATTGACAAGGATGTTCCCCGCAATAGGTATTCAGCAAATTGGCAATGAAGTTCCTGCAAGGTATAATTTATATCAAAGTTATCCAAACCCGTTTAATCCAAGCGCTGCAATAAAATTTGATATTTCGAAGACTTCAAATGTAAAACTGGTTATTTATGATGCGCTTGGTAAGCAGGTGCAGGAGCTTGTTAATAACGAGTTGAAAGCAGGCACTTATAAGGCTGAGTGGAATGCATCAAATTATGCAAGCGGTGTATATTTCTATAAAATGATATCAGGAGATTTTGTACAGACAAAGAAAATGATTCTGGTGAAATGACACCGTCATTTTAATCTGAAATCCCGCTCTGCGGGAATACTGGTAAAATAATTCATTATAAACAGAACAAGGGGCTTAAAGCCCCTTGTCTATAATACAATATTCCTTATTTATTATTCAGTTACATACTTCGAAAGATTTATTACCGGACTTTGAATACTTATTGGCGGCGGAACGCCCATTACTTGTCCTGACTGAACAACTGTACCTAGAATTAAACTTTCTGTCTGGCTTAATGAATTTGTTTTCTTGTACTGCACTATCCACAAATCTGCCGGGAAACCGGTTAAACCTGTAATAAATACGGGCAGATTCAAAGTACCTGCAGCCGGCATTAGTATCATGTTGCGTGTCTGGTTTGTTCCGGTTGAAAAGAATGCATTACCATTCAATGAACTAGTATCCGGGATATAATTATTATTGAATTTAATTATTGGGTTTGTAGTTGCCGCGAGATTTAAAGATGCATCGCTGTTGAGCAGAGTAGGAGTTGATGTTGCGATAAAAATATTTGTTGAAATGATGAGGTTAAGCGCGCCGGATATCATGTTTTTTGCTGATGTATCCTGAATTAAATTCAGTAATTGATTTGTATTGAATAAAGCTGTTAACTCTATGCAATCGCTGGCAGTTGGCAGTGGATTTGGTGTGTATATCCTGAGTGATGTATCTCCCGGCGCTCTGAATACATATAACCATGCGCCAATTGAATCAGGATTAGTTACTGCTGTGAATGCAGATAGCTCTGTCTTTCCATTAGCTTTAACATTTTTGCCCATTATTAACACAAGCTTAGTATTAACACCGTAATCTCTTACTGCCTGAGCATTGGCGGAATCAAGTCTATCTTTAGCTGTTACTTCAACTTTTGTAACTTCATTTATAATGTTTGTAATATCATCTGTACTGCATCCCTCTAACTGAAACGATAAAACTGTTATTGCTGAAATTAAAAAAAGAGGTAAAATTAAGCGTTTTAACATATATTCCTTATTAGTTTATGTATTCTGTTATCTTATAAAACAAAGATACTAAGATTATGTTTCGAAAATCTATGAC
>JANPBV010000093.1:0-8075 GCA_031430615.1 Ignavibacteria bacterium
AGCCGTGTATCTGCTTCCCAGTTATTACCTCCGTCTGTCGAGCGTTTGTAGTATATCTCCCGGTTCCCGTCACGCTGGTCTTCCCATACAACATGCACAACCTGACCGGATACTGAGACAGAAGGTACTAATGAATTAGCAGGGTCATTCGTCAGACGAGTATCTGCACCCCAGCTTGTTCCTCCATCTGTCGAGCGTTTGTAATATATCTCCGGGTTAGACCCATCACGATAGTCATACCATACAGCATGCACAACATCTCCGCTTGCTGCTATACACCACGCATTATTCATAGATGTAGAAGAACTAGCAGGATCGTTTGTAAGGCGAACATCGGGCTGCCATTGAGCGTGGCAAATACCAAAGAACAAAGAGCAAATAGTAAATGTAAAGAATATAGTTTTTTTCATTTTGGTTTTATTTAATTGTTAGCTGGTAATTATTTGATTAAAACCATTTTCTTTGTTTCAGTATAATCCCCTGCCGAAAGTTTATAATAATAAACCCCGCTTGAAAATTTGTTGCCGTCAAATTCTGTTTCATAATAACCTGCATTTAATTGTTCAGCAGCTAAAGTTGTAACTTCCCTGCCTGAAATATCATAAATAGTAATCTTTGTAATCGAACTTTTTGGTAAAGTAAATTTTATCTTCGTTACAGGGTTAAAAGGATTAGGAAAGTTTTGTGATAAAGAAAATTCTCTCGGTATCTCATTGCCAAGTTGATGAATTCCTGTCATTAATGTGGTCGCAAAAGCTGTATTAGAATAGGGTGAATTACCTGCTGAAAAATATGCATAAATTCTGTAATGATATATTGTGTTAGCTGTTAGACCAGTATCAGCATAGGTTATTATATTTTGTACGGTTGAATCTTTCAGTATCCAGTTTGTACCTGCATTCGTGCTTCTCTCTATTTTAAACCCTGTTTCGTTACTTGAGTTATCTATCCAGTTAAGATTTATCCTGCTTGATGATACTGTTGTCGCAGTAAGATTTGAAGGCGGCAAAGGAAACTGAACGAAACATTGCGTGGCTAATGTTCCGCCCGTCGCAGTGATAGTTGCAGGAGTAGTAACTGTCGGGGTGGGCGTAGTAACAGTTGAAGTTGGTGCTGTCGTATTATCTTCTGTTCCGGATATACTTGATGGTGAAGTAATACTTGTACAGGTATTCCAGTTGGGGTCAAACTTCAGAAAATACATATCGTAATTTCCGGCTCCTAGGGTGTTGGTGCTGCCTGCTGCAAAATATCCGCCGTCAGAAGTTGATATAATGCAGCCGAGTCCTTCTGCACCTGTTCCTCCTGCAGTTTTACTCCATTGGACAGTACCGCTGCTGTTTAGCTTTACTATATATGCATCACCGCCTGCTCCAAATGAATTTGTACTACCGGCAATTACATAACCACCGTCTGTTGTTTGTATAATTGAATTACCGTAATCATTATTTGAACCGCCAACAGTTCTGGTCCATTGAGGTACGCCGCTGCTGTTTAGCTTTACTGTATACATATCGTATAAACCGGCACCAAATGAAGAATTTGTATAACCTGTTATTGCATAGCCTCCTTCTGTAGTTTGTATAATTGAAATACCGTATTCATTATTTGTTCCCCCCATAGTTCTGCTCCATTGAAGAGTGCCGCTGCTGTTAAGTTTTGTTATATACATATCCTCTCCACCTGCTCCGAAAGAACTGGTGTATCCTGTTATGGCATATCCGCTGTCAGAAGTTTGTATTAATGAGTAGCCGTAGTCATGGCCGCCTCCTCCAATTGTTTTGTTCCACTGGAGTGTACCGCTTCCGTCAAGTTTTAACATATACATATCATATCCACCTGTTCCGAAAGACCACGTAGAGCCTCCCACAGCATATCCCCCATCCATGGTTTTTATTATGGAATTGCCCATATCATTACTACTCCCGCCTACGAATTTACTCCATTGATGTGCTCCTGTACTGCTCAGCTTTATTATATATATGTCATTATATCCAGATGGTACCTGCTTGATTCCGCTTATTACAAAGCCGCTGTCGTTGGCTTGTACAATAGAATAGCCGTAGTTATAAATGCCTGTTTCGCCTAAAGTCCGGTTCCATATGATTGAGCCGCTGGCATCAAGCTTGACTACATAGATGGCCCATCCTGCTCCCGGCCCGAATGAAGCCGTAGTGCCTACAACGGCATAGCCTCCTTCTATCGTGCGTGTAATATAAGACGCGTAATCAACGCTTGTACCGCCGAAGGTACGCTGAAATTGGGTTTGTCCGATTGAGTTGGCTGCTGGCAGTAAAAATAATAATAATAAAATTACTTGCTTCATTTTAATTCCTCCTTTAGTTGAATCGGTAAATATAGTTATTGATTTGTAAAATTGATACACAAAGGGAGCGTTTCCGCTCCCTTTAATTAAACACTTTAATTAAAACCTTACTTCATCAAAACCATTTTTCTTGTTTCCGTATAATCTCCCGCCGTGAGTTTATAATAATAAACCCCGCTTGAAAACTTATCCGCATTCCAATCCGCTTCGTATGTGCCTGCGGTTAACAGTTCGCTGACAAGTGTTTCCAATTCTCTGCCGAGCGCATCGTAAACTACAAGCGTTGCAAATGAACTCTTTGGCAATGCAAATTGTATTTTTGTGCTTGGGTTAAACGGGTTGGGGTAGTTTTGCGAAAGAGAGAATGAATTTGGGAGCTCCGAATTAATATTTGTTATCCCGACAACATTACCTGTTGGGTCGCGTTTATAGTATATTTCAGTATTGCCGTCACGGTTATCATTCCAAACAACATGTACAGCTGAACCTGAAAGAGAAACTGATGGATAACTCGATGTTCCTGAAGCATTGGTTAATCGCGTATCTGCACCCCATAAAGTTCCGCTGTTAGTTGAACGTTTATTGTAAATCTCATAGTTACCGTCGCGCAAATCATACCATACAACATGTACAGTTGTTCCTGAAACTGCAACAGAAGGAAATACCTGAGTATTTGAATTACTGGATAATCGTGTATCAGTACCCCACGTGCTGCCTCCATCTGTTGAGCGTTTGTAATAAACTTTATTTGTTCCGTTGCGGGTATCATGCCACACAACATGAAGGTTCGAGCCTGTTACCGCAATTGAGGGAAGCACTGAATTTGCAGCGTCATTTGTCAGTCGTGTATCAGAACCCCATGTTATTCCATTATCGGTTGAAAGTTTGAAATATATTTCATTATTATTGTCTCGGTCATCATCCCATACAACATATACCGAAGAACCGAATATTCCTATTGAGGCATTTACGGCATCATCTGGATTATTGGTAAGCCTGTTATCAGTTCCCCAGGTTATACCGGCGTCTGTTGAGCGTTTATAATAAATTTCTCTGTTTCCGTCGCGCTGATCATACCATACTACATGAACCATTAAACCTGAAACTGCCAGAGAAGGTGAAGTTGAAACAGAAGTAAAGTTTGTCAACCTTGTATCAACCCCCCAATTTACTCCGCTGTCAGTTGAACGTTTATAATATATTTCATCATTGCCGTCGCGGTTATCACGCAAAATTATATGTACTGTTGTTCCTGAAACAGAAATTGAGGAAGAACCCGAGGAAGCAGAATTATTTGTTAACCTGGTATCTGTAGTCCATGTTATACCGCCGTCAGTGGAACGTTTGTAATATATTTCATTGTTCCCATCACGATTATCCTGCCATGTAACATGAACTTCATTTCCATTAGCCGCAATGCACCAAGCATTATTGTTTGATGTATTAGAACCTCCCGCATCATTTGTCAGCCGAACATCGGGCTGCCATTGTGCATTGCAAATACCAAAGAGCAAAGAACAAATAGTAAATGTAAAGAAAATAGTTTTTTTCATTTTTGGTTTTATTTAATTGTTAGTTGGTAATTATTTAATTAAAATAATTTTCATAGTTTCAAATCTCCATAAAACAAGTCTACTGGCTCAAAACATTTTTTAAAATATTTAATTGTAAGTCAGTAGCAAAAATATGCAATCTAGCGGCGGTTTTACAAAGAGAAATTAGTGAAATTGTGAACGAAAAATTTGCTGATGAACTTGAAAAAGCCTAAATAATATAGCATATTAACTAATATTTTAAATTAACAGTGAAAGTTTTTCATGGAAAACTCCGGATTTATTAACTTTCTGAGGTCACTGGATAAAAAAGAACTCAAGGCTTTTGGACGGTTCGTTGAATCTCCGTATTTTAATACAAGCAAGCCTGCAGAAAAGCTGTTTAAAGAAATCAGCCGTTTCTACCCAGGATTCATAGGAACTGATTTTAACAAGGAATATTTATTTCATAAGGTATACGGGACCAAGAATTTTAATGCCGTACTTTTCAGAAAAAATCTATCTATTCTATTAAGTCTGGGAGAGGAATTTTTAATTGTAAAGAACAACCCTTTCCGTGATTACTCTCTGCTTCACGGTCTGTTAAATAAAAAATTATTCAGACATTTTAAATCACACATTAAGAAGGTTGAGACAGGATTTACAATAGACCAAATCAAAGATGATGTATTCCGCAAGAAAATATTTATTCTTGAGGAATTGTTAAACCATTACGCTTTAACCGACGCTGCACATGCATATGAAGCCGGTAAAATGAATCTGTTCGAGGTTGATACCTTGTTGTATTTTTACAGATTAACACTATTTTCTCACAGGCAAACCGGCATTACCGTGCACCGAAAAGAAGATGCCTTTGATTATGTATTGAAAAGCATAAATACACAACAACTTTATGAGGAATTGGATAAAAGCGATTTTGTTAATAAAAAGATTTTTAAATACCTGCTTTCTTTAATTCTTTTACAGAAAACTGGTGATGAAAAACTGTACTTCGAAATAAAAGAATTCACTTTTTCCTACGCTGAGAAATTCAGCAAAGGCTCTATATTCATGGGTTTTCATCATTTAGAGAGTTTTGCTGCGAACAAAATTACTGCGGGTGACGGGAAATATGTCAAAGAAAGATACGAAATATATAAAAAGAAGGAATATCATTATTATGATCTTGGCAATTTGCCCATGATGTTCGTAGATTTTGATAATTTTTTTAAATCGGCATTAATATATGATGATGTTTCATGGGCAAAACACCTTATAGAAAAGTATGTAAGCGGACTTGAGAAAAAGGGAAACAAAGGTCTTGGGAATTATTATAACGCCCAGTTATTGTTTCATAAAAAAGAATATGATAAGGCATTCAGCCTGATTGCTTTTTTTAACCTGAGCAGTATGACAATTGATGAATTTTTCCTGAGCCGGGAGCTAAGAACCCTGATGCTGCAGATATATTTTGAAAAAGGATTGATAGAAGATTCCCGTTATTTAATAGATTCATTTTATCATTACCTTAATGACAGTAAAAAATTAAACGAGGGAAGCCGTACAAGTTATGTAAACTTCATTAAATTTTATAAGGAACTTATCAGAATTATCACAAATGAAAATTATTCGAGCTTAAATGATTTTAAAAATAATGTATTAACATCCAAAGTATCTAAAAAATCCTGGCTTGTTGAAAAGATTGATGATTTATTGAAAAGGCAGGTTAAACCTGCCTGAATTTACGTTTAATATTGCGTACTTATTTTACCAAAATCATCTTCTTCGTTTCAAGAAATCCATCCGCCACAAGCTTATAAAAGTATACTCCGCTCATAAAATTAGATGCATCCCAATAAAAAAATGATTTTATTTAAAAACCTTTAATTCTCTCAAGGTATCTTCAGCTGTAAGAATTTCCTGGCAGGGAACCATGACCTTGATCTCATTAACTACATGACCTGCAGAATCACCATTGGCTTCATAAAGTGAATAAACAAGCCTTGAGCCGCCTTTAGGCTGGACTTTGCAATATATAAAAGGGTGCAGTCCGGCTTGCTCCAGGCAGGATTTGACATATTGTGCATTTGTATCATCTAAATCACCATAAACCCTAGCCATCCCCTGATAAATTTCGTAATCGGAATGAGTATGGCAGAGGAAATGCTTATTGATATCAGTGCCGCACAGGTTACAAAAAGGTATACAACAGATTATGCAAACTCCTTCAGCCTCAATATCAGCATGAACAGAGCAGTTTATCCCGTCTTCAAAAATTGTTCCGCACTCAGTGCAAAATTCATCATCTGAATCAACCTGGTTTTTGCAGATTGAACATTCAAATGTTTCCTGTTCTTTTTCCTGTTGATCTTTCATTTTATTAAAACCATTCGCTTTGTTTCTGTAAAATCGAGAGAAATTATCCTGTAAAAATATACCCCACTGGGATATTTTGCTGCATCCCAATCAACCTCATAAGTTCCGGGTTTTAATTCTTCATTTACGAGTGTTGCGACTTCCCGGCCGAGCAAGTCGTAAATTACAAGTGACACACCCCGTCCGCCAGAGGCGGACACCCCTCTCAAGAGGGGAATTTCAAATCTAATCTTTGTGGTTGGGTTAAAAGGGTTAGGATAGTTTTGAGAGAGCGAAAAATATTGCGGGGTTTCAGTTGATGTTTGGTGAATACCGATAACACTAGTCGTTGTATCACCATAAACTATACCATTAATTACACAGCCTTTTAGCCGCTGGGTTTGATAACCATATCCGCTGCCGGATGCTGAGCTAACACTAAAAAATTCCAACCCTAAATATTTAGCAAATGCTATCCACGTGCTGCGGTCTATGTGCCCTGTTTCATTAAAATAAAATGATTTGTAAACTGTATTGAGATTAAATAAAACAGAATCCTGTACTCTGTTACAAATGAAGTTTTCTATTGCAAAACAATTACCCGTAGTATCCAAATACACTGAAGAAAGCTTAGCATAAGTATATGCATTATTGCAGAAACCGCTGTTCATAAACTTAACTAATTTACCGCTTGCCGGATCATACCTGACAAAGGTATAAGTTGAATCACTGTAAGAAAAAGGATTACCTGATATTTTGAAATATCTTTGTGATGAAATTATAGTATCGCTGACAACTTTTATTTTGCTGATGAAGTTATATGTATAACCCGGGCTGCCATGTACACAATTATAAACCCACTTATTGCCAATAGAAAGCGGCATAAACCTTGATGAAGCAGTATCCTGCGAGTAGGTATTACTCTTAAGCAATGTTATTAAACAAAAAAATAAAATTGTCTTTCTCATTTCATCAGTATCATTTTTCTTGTTTGGGTAAAATCTCCAGTAGTCAGCCGGTAAAAATAAATTCCACTTGGATAATTTGTCGCATCCCAATCAGCTTTGTAAGTTCCGGGTTTCAGATTTCCATTCACAAGTGATTCAACCTCTCTGCCCATAACATCATAAATAGTGAGATTAACAAATCCGAAATCGGCTATCCGAAACTCGAAATTAGTAGTCGGGTTAAATGGGTTAGGATAATTTTGTGAAAGTGAAAATCTTTCAGGAACTTCGCTGCTTATTGGTTCAATACCAATAGGGTCACCGCCTGTTGTTGTATATAATATTTTACCGGCTCCGCCTACAATTACACCGGTTAGTGCTGATGTTAGCTGCACCCCGAAAAATGTTGTGTTGGTAACAGGGGATTGCTGCTGATACCAAAGGTCACCGCCTGTGGTTGTTCTAAGAATAACAGATGAATAACCAACTGCGTTTCCGGTCATAGCATTTGCAAATGAGATACTATTCAATGTATTTGCAACGGGGGTAATTTGCTGAAGCCAGCTAATGCCGCCATCAGTAGTTTTAATTATCACTCCGCTTGAGCCGGATACAAAGCCTGTATTATTATCTGTAAATGAAATTCCGTAAAGATCTGCTGTTGTACCGCTTGTTAGATTTGAAAACGATGCGCCTGCATCTGTTGTATACAGCATAAGTCCGTAAAAGCCAAGTACAATGGCTCTATCGCCGCCAAGGAATTTAACTGTATTAAGGCTAACCTGCGGTGTACCCGGAACCTGTATCCACGACCCGCCTCCATTAGTTGTCCTGAGCAATGTGCCAACATATCCTGCTATCAATCCTGTATTTGCGTCTTTAAAACTTACAGAATAATACGGAATGAAATTAACA
>JANPBV010000094.1:0-10897 GCA_031430615.1 Ignavibacteria bacterium
GGGACAACATGGAATAATTCAGGGTTATTAAACAAAAAATGTTTATCACTGCTTTCATCAAATAATTATTTATTTGCAGGTACCGATAGTTCGGGTATATTGAGATCGGCAGATAACGGAAAAACATGGACCCAGCTTGAAATAAATTATACAGATGTAAACTGCATTATAGATATAAACAACTATCTGGTTTGCGGTACGGGCAGGGGAGTTTATTATACAAGCAATCTTGGCAATAACTGGGTTTATTTAAATAACGGGCTTGATAGCCAGAGAGTATATTCATTAATGGTATCGGGTAATTATTTGATAGCCGGAACTGAAGCTAATGCAGTATGGAAACTGGATGTTTCTCAAATTATCGGAATAAACAACATTACAAGCACAATACCTTTATATTATAAGCTATATCAAAACTATCCAAACCCGTTTAACCCGGTAACAAAAATTAATTTTGATATTCCGGATAATTTCACAAGTAACGAAACGGTATATATGCAGATATATGATGCATCAGGCAGATTAATTCAAACTATTTTAAATCAAAAACTAAGCCCGGGTACTTATTCAGTAAATTTTGATGCCAGTAATCTGGCAAGCGGCGTTTATTTTTACTCAATGAAAACAGGTAATTATTTTGAGTCGAGAAAAATGGTTTTGGTTAAATAAATAATATAAACTAAAGTTCCTTATTTATTGAAATCTAATATTTTCAGATTTATTTTCGCAGGTGTTTTATTTTTAATGCCAATGGTTTATTTTGCGTGAATTATTTTGATTAATGGATGAATAAACCACCGGAACAATCACTGATAAAAGGAATAATATCCGCGCTTACGGGTTTATTTTTTCTTTCGCTCATTGCTATATGCGTTAAGCTGGCTGGTAAAACAGGTGCAAAGCTGGGATGGATAGTGTTTATGCAATACTCAGCCGCATTTGGGTTAAGCCTGGCACTGAGCGCTAAGGATAAGTTCCGCAACATACGTCCTGCAAATTACGCCCTTGAAATAGTGAGGGGCTCAGCCGGAGTTATATCATTCCTGTTGTTTGCCGCTGCGATGACAGAGATTCCCATGGTTGACGCTTCATTGCTGCAAAACACTGCGCCGATATTCATTCCAATAATAGGTTTGATATGGCTTAAGGATGTTGTTGAAAAAAGGATATGGCTGGGTATTTTGATAGGATTCATAGGAATTATACTTATTATAAAACCCGACGGTAATGTTTTTAAAATTGGTGATCTTATAGGTCTTGCCTCAGGGATACTTCTTGCGATCAGTTATGTTGCAATGAGGATAATCACAAGATCAGATGGATTTAAAACTATACTCTTCTATTTTTCTCTAACTGCAATGATACTTTCACTGCCGCTTGGAATTATTTACTGGTCTAACCCGCCAATAGAAGGCTGGCTATATTCACTGGCAGGCGGTTTATTGCTTGTGGCATATCTTAACATGCAGCAGTATTCCTACAAACACACAGAGGCATCCAAACTTAGCCCGTTCAATTATTTTGTTGTTATTTACATAGGATTACTTGATTGGTGGCTCTTTGGTCATGTGCCGGATATACTTACTATTATAGGTATTGTGATAGTTAGTATAGGCGGAATAATTGCAATTTTGAAACATGAAGAAGATAAAAAAGAATTAAAGCATTCATGGCATTGACGAAAAAATAAACATTATGCAATAAATATCAATTCTTAAACTTTAAATTGTTAAACAGTTGATATAACAGCGCTATATGATAAATGTAAATCAATTAGCTTTAAAGTATTAGTCTAAATCTCCTTACCTTGCATACTTCCTAAAAAACCCCTATATTTGTGTGATAATTAATGTTTATGATTTGGAAATGGCGCTCGAAAAGCGTCTTTTTTATTCTATAGGGGTCAACTTATAGAGTTAAAGTGTTAATTATTGAAGGAAAATCATGTTCTTATTATTGCTGCCATGATGAGATCCTTCCTCAATCCCGCGATGCGGGTTTTCGTTCAGGATTTATAAAATTAATATAATATATATGAGGCTTAGCAAATGAAATCGGAGATAGTTGATTCCTTTTCACAAATGGTGAAGGATAAAAAAATTGATAGAGACCTTCTTGAGAGTATAATCAAGGAAGTTTTCGGAATGATGATAAAGAAAAAATTCGGGCAGAATGCAAACTTTGATGTTATTGTGAATATGGATAAGGGCGATATAGAAATGTATCTTACAAAAGCTGTGGTAGAAGAAGTTGCCGACCCCGAAACAGAAATTACGCTCGCAGAAGCTCTTGAGCGCTCAGGTGAAGAGCTTGAAATTGGCGATGATTTTTCAGAAGTGCTTGATTACGTTACATTCGGCAGAAGGCACATTGTAAACTTAAAGCAGAACCTGAACCAGAAAATTCGCGAAGTTGAAAAAGAAATTATTTATAATGATTACAAGGATATAGTCGGTGAAATTATAGTCGGTGAAATTTATCAGATAAAACCTCACAGTATCCTGCTCATACATAACAGCAACGAAATACAGTTTCCAAAAGGCGAGCAGATACCAAAGGAAAGATACAAGAAGGGCGAATCACTAAGAGTTTACGTTAAGGAAGTATCAAAGAAAGCATCGGGACCACCCTCAATAATAGTATCACGCGCCGCGGATGATTTCTTAAAGAAATTGTTTGAGCTTGAGATCCCCGAAATATATGACGGCGTAATTGAAATAAAAGGCATTGCCCGCGAGCCCGGTGAAAGAGCCAAGGTTGCGGTGTATTCATACGATGACAGGATAGATGCAGTAGGAGCATGTGTTGGGATGAAGGGTATCAGGATACACTCCATAGTACGCGAGCTGGCAAATGAAAATATTGATGTAATAAATTACAGTGAAGATATAGGTTTATATATTGCAAGAGCGCTTGCCCCGGCAAAGCTGAAAGATATATATCTCGATAAAGCCAACAAAGTAGCAAAGATAGTAGCTGATGAAGACCAGATATCGCTTGTTATAGGTAAAAACGGTCAGAACATAAAGCTTGCCAGCAAGTTAACTGATTATGAAATTGACGTAGAGCGCAACAGCGGCAGACCAAAAGATATTGAAGAAGCATTGGAGCGCGAGCTTAACAGAGAAGCCGAGGAAGATGAAGATGAAGAATTGAATGAGGCGGAGGATTCAGCCGAAAACGAAGACGAGAACATTCCAAAACTGCCAAAAGATATGTCAGATAAAGATGATGATGACGATAGCGATAAAGATGATGGCGATGAAGATGGCGACGACGATAACGAAGAAGAAAATGACGATAAAGAATCAGATGATAAAGAATCAGATGATAAAGAATCAGATGATAAAGAATCAGATGATAAAGAATCAGATGATAAAGAATCAGGTGATAAAGAAGTAGCAGAAGAAGAAAAGAAGTAAGGCGATTTACAGATTATCCCGCAGAGCGGGATTCCAATCAGATTGAAAACCTGATTTCAACAGATTACAGGTTAAAAGAGAAGTGTATTTAATAAAGAAGGTAAAAAAAATTTAATGCCCGAAACAACAAACAAAGGTTCAAAAGGAATACAGATATCCAGGATTGCCAAGGAAGTTAACAGGCAATCAGGAGAAATACTTGAATACCTGAAACGCATAGGTGTTGAGGTTGGCGGCGTTATGTCCAAAGTAGATGAAAGCGCTTACCACAAAGTTTTAGGGCATTTTAAAAGCGATCTCGAAGAGGCCGAAAAGCACAAACAGAAGCTCATTGAGTTCAAAAAGAAGCATAAAGGCATCGAGATAAACGAAATTGAGGACGAGCTTAAGAAAGAAAAAGAAAAGAAACTTAAGGAAGAAGAAGAAAAGCAAAAGAGAAAAGATGAAGATGATAAAGTTAAAAATGAGCGGGAATCTCAGTTACAAAAAGATCTTGATGAAAAACGCAGACTGATAAAAGAAAAAGAAACAGAGATTGAAAACAAGAAGATAAAAGATGAAGATGACAGGAAAAAAACGGAGCAGGAAGGATTAAATCCAAAGCCGGTTATTGAAGAAAAACCGGAAGTTACAGTTGAAAAGAAAGTTGCAAAGGAAGTAATGCCGACTGTTCTTAAAAAACAGGAATATAAAGACCCGGGTCCAAAACCGCCGGTGATACATAAAACAGGTGACTTTAAACCCAAGAGACCCGATGACAACAGACCCGGTTTTAAAGGCAAAGATGGGTTTAAGGGCAAAGAAGGTTTCAAACCTAAAGAGGGATTCAAACCTAAAGAAGGATTTAAGCCGAAGGAAGGATTTAAACCCAAAGAGGGTTTCAAGCCCAAAGATTCACAAGGCACGGGTACCGGACCCAAGAAGCCGGGTACAGGATACCAGGGCAGGAAAACAGGCGGGACATTTGAGCGCGTTACCATAAAAGACGATTTCCGCAAGAATAAAAAACCGGTTCCGGGACAGAAACCATTCTTCAAAAAACCGTTTACTTCACGTGAAGATGAAAAGAAAAAAGATGATAAAGGACAGGTAAAGCCGGCTGCAGAAAGCGCTGACTCACTTGCCAAGAAACGTGACTTTGATAAGAATTTAAAATCGAAGAAACAAAAATACCAGGATGGCGCTGAAGCTAAAAAGAAGAAAAAATTAGCGGATGAAGAGGTTACAGCGGAGATCGAAGAAGCTATTCGCGAAACCATGGCTAAGATGGATGAATCAGGCGCATCAACAGCCCGCCAGCAGTTAAGAAGAAGGAAAAAGAAAGAACGCTTAGAGCAGGAGTTAAAAGAAGCTGAAGAGACTCTGGCAAGGGCGAATATTATACAGGTAACTGAGTTTATTTCAACCTCGGAGCTTGCGGTTTTAATGGAAACAGAAGTTAACCTGCTTATACAGAAATGTTTTGAGCTTGGTATGATGATTACCATCAACCAAAGGCTTGATAAGGATTTGATAACCCTTTTAGCGGATGAGTTTGGATTTAAAATAGAGTTCCAGAAAGAATACGCTGTTGATACACTTGCTGATATTGAAGATGATGAAACAAAGCTTGTACAAAGACCGCCGGTTGTGACTATTATGGGTCATGTTGATCATGGTAAAACATCTCTTCTGGATTACATCCGTAAAGCAAGCGTTGTTGCCGGAGAAGCAGGCGGAATAACGCAGCATATTGGCGCATACCAGGTAAAGCTTGAAGATGGAAGATTGATAACATTCCTCGATACACCGGGTCACGAAGCATTTACAGCGATGAGAGCAAGAGGAGCGCAGATAACGGATATTGTTGTTCTTGTTGTCGCAGCGGATGACAGCGTAATGCCGCAAACAATTGAAGCTATTAATCATGCGCTTGCAGCAAATGTGCCAATAGTTGTAGCAATAAATAAAATAGATAAACAGGGAGCTGATCCCACAAAGATCAAAACCCAGCTCTCAGATAAAGGTGTGCTTGTTGAAGAGTACGGCGGCAAATACCAGTCAATTGAAATTTCTGCCAAAGCCGGAACCAATATTGATAAGCTGCTTGAGAAAATACTTGTTGAAGCAGAAGTGCTTGACCTTAAGGCTAACCCCGATAGAAACGCAAGGGGAGCCATTGTTGAAGCCAAGCTTGATAAAGGCAAAGGTGTTTCTGCAACCGTACTTGTTCAAAAAGGAACGCTTAAAATAGGTGATCCGTTTGTAGCGGGAAATTTCAACGGCAGAGTTAAGGCAATGTTTGATGAGCGCGGTCATAAAGTTGATTCGGTAAAGCCTTCAACACCGGTACAGGTTATAGGATTTGACGGTATGCCGCAGGCAGGAGATGTGCTTGTTTCGATGGATAGCGAAAGAGAAGTAAGAGACATTGCGCTTAAGAGACAGCAGTTAAAACGTGAGCAGGATTTCCGTCAGGTAAGGTTCATTACGCTTGATGATATTTCCAAGCAGATAAAAGAAGGTAAACAGGTTGATCTTAACGTTATCATAAAAGGTGATGTTGATGGTTCTGTTGAGGCGCTATCTGACTCACTGCTTAAGCTTGGCACAAGCGAGGTTAAGGTTAGCATAATACATAAAGCAATTGGCGAAATTACCGAATACGATGTGCTCTTAGCCGCTGCATCAAGCGCCATTATAGTAGGTTTTAATGTAAGACCTAACTTAAAAGCGCGTAAACTTGCCGAAACTGAAAATGTTGATATAAGGCTTCATAATATTATATATGATGTTATCAACGAAATAAAACTTGCGCTCGAGGGTCTGCTTGAACCGGAAAAAACAGAAGAAGTTCTGGCTACGGTAGAAGTTCGCGAGATATTTAAAGTGCCTAAGATAGGAACAGTTGCGGGATGTTATGTGCTCGATGGCAAGGTTATCAGGAATAATAAAGTCAGATTGCTGCGTGATGGTTTTGTTGTGTTTGATGGTCACATAAACGCTTTGAAGAGATTCAAAGATGATGTGAGAGAAGTTGAACAGGGGTTTGAGTGTGGTATGAGCCTTGAGAATTATAACGATATCAAAGTTAAGGATATAATTGAATCATACACGATAGTTGAAACCAAGAGGAAGCTGGAAGAGAAGAAGTAGGTAAAAGGGGTTTCAGGTTGAAAGTTACAGGTTGCAGGTTAAAAGAATTACAATACAGATGGCAGTAAAAGAAGAAATAATAGAAGTAAAATCAGCGTTATATATAAAAGATTATCAAATAAGATTGCTTTTTAATGACGGCAAGAGCAAGGTAGTTGATTTCGGAAACTTTCTGAAAAACTCTCTTAATCCAATGACAAGAAAGTATTTAAAGAAATCTAATTTTCAGAATTATGTCATTAAATATGGTGACCTTGTGGGGTGATTATGAGATGTGTTTCCCGATATGGGATCTATACGAAGGAAAGATTTAATTAATTAATGGATCCTTTGTCTTGCTCAGGATTGAACTATGTCAATAAGAACAGAAAAAGTAGCGGAAGAAATTAAGCATCAAATGGCGTCAATCTTATCAAGGGATCTTGGCGAGATGCATCTTGGACTTGTCACGGTAACTGCGGTTAGAATAAGCCGCGACCTTAAGAATGCGAAAGTATACTTGAGTTTTATCGGCAATAAAGAACCTGCTACCGCTTGTGTTGAGAAGATAAACAACAGGAAAAAGCAGATAAGAATGCGCCTTGGTAAAAATATGCATTTAAGGTTTGTGCCTGAGCTTGATTTTTATTTTGATGATAACATAGAATACGCAAGCAGGATAGAAGAAGTAATAAAAGAGATACATAAAAATGATCCTGCCGGTAATAATGATGCAGTTGAAAAATATACATCTGCTGAAAATGAACTGACTGACTCCAAAGATGACAATTGATGCCGCTTTTTGGCAGTTGAGCTGGGAAGAGCGCCATACACTTGCAAACAAAGAAGGCGTTATGCTTCTCTTTGATAAGCCGAAAGAATATACAAGCGCAAGGATAGTAAATATAGTAAAGAAGTTTCTGGATGTAAATAAAGCGGGTCACTCAGGCACACTTGATCCCAAAGCAACAGGACTGATGGTAATATGCACCGGTAAGAAAACAAAATCGCTTAATGACCTTCTTGGCTGTGATAAGGAATACGAAGGCGTAATGATAATAGGCGAAAAGACTAAAAGTCTTGATAGCGAAACCGAAGTTTACGAAAAGAATGATATTGCTCATGTTACCCGTGAGATGATGTATAAAGCCGTAAAGGAACTCTCCGGGGAAATAAGCCAGGTACCGCCGATGTACTCAGCAATAAAGCATAAGGGAAAACCGCTTTATAAGATGGCAAGAAAAGGCGAGGAGATTGAAAGAGCGCCGCGCACAGTAAATATAAAAGAGTTTGCGCTTATTTCGGTAAATAGGGCAGAAATTAGTTTCAGGGTTCATTGTTCAAAGGGTACATACATAAGATCATTGGTTAGCGATTTTGGGGATAAACTTGGAACTGGCGCTTACTTAAAGGAATTGAGAAGGACAAAAATAGGTGAGTTTGATATTAAAGGCGCGATAGAGGTTGAAGATTTTATAAACAGAAACAGGAATTAGATGACCATATTTTATAGATGAACGTATACAATGATATAAAAGAAATTGAAAGAGATACAAAGACAGTCATAACCATTGGTACTTATGACGGGTTGCATCTTGCCCATCGCCAGGTAATCGATAAAGTAACAGGGCTTGCAAAGGAAAAAGGTTTTCGTTCTTTTATTGTTACATTTGAGCCGCATCCGCAGGAAGTTCTGAAGAACAAGACTCCCGATATAAAATTGCTTACAGCAATTGATGAAAAACTGAGGCTGTTTGAAAAAGCGGGAGTTGAAAACGTGCTTGTGATAAAATTCACAGAAGAGTTTTCCAAGACCGATGCCAAGGAGTTTTATGAAAAGTATATTTATGGCGGTATCGGGCTAAGCGACCTTGTAATAGGATATGACCATCTCTTCGGAAGGAACCGGGAAGGCAGCTTTGAAACCCTTAAGGCTATCAGCAGTGAATATGGATTTAATATCCACCGCGTTGATGAAATTGATATTGAGGGTAAGCCCGTTAGCTCAACCAGAATAAGGCATGCGCTTGCAGAAGGCAATATTGAAGAAGCAAATAAATTGCTTGGTTACGAATACGGATTTGACGGTATTGTGGTTGAAGGCGATAAAGTTGGCAGAACAATTGGGTATCCAACCGTAAACTTAAAGCCCGTTAAAGAAAATAAAGTTATGCCAAAAGAAGGAATATACTGCGTAAGGGTAATTTTTAACCGTGATGAATATTATGGAATGATGTATCATGGTTTCAGACCTACATTAAGTGAAGGTATTCAACGCGCGCTTGAGGCGCATATATTTGATTTTAATAAAAATGTTTACGGTGAAAAAATCACAATAAGCTTTTTAATAAGACTAAGGGATGATAAGAAGTTTTCGGGTAAAGAAGAATTAATAGCGCAGATAGATAAAGATAAGGAAGATTCGCTGAAGTATATAAACGTTTTAAAGCAAAAGTAAAAAATAAAAAAGCAAAAAGAATCATAATTTTAAAGAAACCGAAGATTTTAAACTGCGAAATTATTACAACAAAGACTAATATTAAATCATAACAAATAAATAATAACTCATAAGGAGACAGTACATAAGATGTTAACCAAAGAAGCAAAACAAGAGATCGTATCCAAGTATGGAGCAAACGAAAAAGATTCAGGAAAAGCGGAAGTACAGGTAGCAATTTTAACCACAAGAATAAACACATTAACAGAAAGCCATTTTAATACAAAGAAAAAAGACAATCACTCAAGATTAGGATTGCTTAAAATGGTTGGTAAAAGAAGAAGACTGTTAAAGTATCTTGAGAACAAAGATGTTAACAGGTACAGAGCTATTATAAAAGAATTAAACATAAGAAAATAATTTTTCAAGGGGCTGTTATAATAAGCCGGGTAGTTAGTCTGTTAAGTCAGGGCGACGAAATAACATCCGCAATAGATCTGAAATTAAATGACCATGCGGCTGGTATTTCGCCATCCTGCTTGTAGTGTGAAGGTAAGAAATTACCGGCTATACTTAACAAATAGAATAACTCCTGAATTTATAACAGCCTTTAAATTAATAAGCCGAAGGGCTCCTTCGGAGGAGACAAAAAATAAATGGTAACAAGTAAACAAATGGAGCTTGGCGGAAGAACGCTGAAGCTTGAAACAGGTAAACTTGCCAAACAGGCAAACGGTTCTGTTATGGTAACATATGGTGATACTGTTGTGCTTTGCACAGTAGTAGCCGCAGAAGCCGCAAAAGAAGGACAGGATTTTTTCCCTTTGCAGGTTGAGTTCCGCGAAAAAACCGCAGCTGTTGGAAAAATTCCGGGTGGATTTTTTAAACGCGAAGCCAGACCAAGCGAAAAAGAAATTCTTACCGCAAGACTTATTGATAGGCCTATCCGCCCATTATTCCCCGAGGAATTTATGGTTGATACACAGGTAATTTGCACAGTGTATTCAAGCGACCAGGAAAATGATGCTGATGTATTAGGAGCGGTTGGAGCATCTGCGGCGCTGATGTGCTCAAACATTCCTTTTGAAGGTCCGATTGCTGAGGTCAGAGTCGGCAGGATTAACGGTGAATTTATCGTGAACCCGACCTTTACCCAGCTTAAAGAAAGCGATATGGATATGGTTGTTGGCGGAACGGAAGATTCAATCGTAATGGTTGAAGGCGATAGCCATGAAGCATCAGAAACTGATATCCTTGGCGCAATAAAATTCGCGCATGAAAATATCAAAAAGATTTGCGCCATGCAGAAAGAATTAGCCGGCGAGCGCAATATTGTAAAACGCGTTGTAACCCCCGCTGAACAGAACACCGCTCTGGTTGATGAAGTGAAAGCGCTTGCAGCTAAAACAATCGGTGAAATTCACAGAAGCGATGTTACAAAAGATGAAAGAAGCCAGAAATACAAAGAGCTGTATGAATCCATTACCGAAAGCTTAAAGGAAAAATATCCTGACGAGAATAAAGCGATAGCAAAATGCTTTGATGATATCCAGTATTACGATATGAGAGAGATGATACTTTCTGAAGGCAGAAGGCTTGATGGAAGAAAAACCACAGAAATAAGACCTATAACATGCGAAGTTGGATATTTACCAAGAAATCACGGTTCAGCTTTATTTACCCGCGGTGAAACGCAGAGCTTAACCTCAATGACACTTGGCACAAAATCAGATCAGCAGATAATTGACGGTTTATTTGATGTAGGTAAAAAGCGTTTCATGCTGCATTATAACTTCCCGCCATTTTCAACCGGTGAAACCGGAAGATACGGCTCAACCGGAAGGCGCGAAATTGGTCATGGTCATTTAGCCGAGAGATCTCTTGAAGGAATGCTTCCTGTAGAGGCAGATTTCCCGTACACGAT
>JANPBV010000095.1:0-5955 GCA_031430615.1 Ignavibacteria bacterium
CCCCAAATATTATTTACAGATATTCCGCCGTTCATTGCAGGACCAAATAACAAATAATCATTCCATTTTGCGCCTGCAACCCTGTACACCCCCGTGCCAAATGGTGTATTGCCAAGCAGCGTCCAGGTTATATTAATTGTATCAGAATTAACAATATTTATACTTCCCTGGTAAACCGTGTTCAGATTTCCCGCATTATAACCGCCAACCACAAAAATAGTAGTATCAGATATTGATACACTTACATCGGCATGCGCAGTTGTATTATTTGTAGGGAGTAATGTGGAATTACGCCATGTGTTCAGCGCAGGATTAAATATTCTAACATAGTTTTTAGCTCCTGAAAAACCATTTATTGAACCGCCGATAGTAACAATCAAACTATCATTCAATACGCATACAGCCGCTTCATGTACAAAAGGCGCGGGCATTGTATCTGCAACAGACCATAAATTCTGCGGTAATGAATATTTATAAATAATGCCATCAGGTGTATTGAAAGATGAACCAATTGAACCAACGAGGTATAAATTATTTTTTACCTTAACAAGCTTACCAAACCACCTTCCCTGAGGTAAAAATCCAGCCTGCTGATATGTACCGCCAGAGATATCATACCACCAGCATGTATCATTTAGCACCTGATTTTGGTCAGCGCCGCCGCAAATGAATATTTTATTTGATAAAGAATCATAATACGTATTTACACCACTCAAAGCTTTTGGAAGGCTGTTTAAACCGCTCCACGTGCCTTGAACTACAAGGTTTGTATCTACGAATGACGGCTGTGTAAATTGATGATTCTTTTCATTGGGATCTCGAGGAGCGAATAATGGGTTTTCCTGTGATAACAGGATACCGGTAAATATTATAAAAGCAAAAAACGGGATTATTTTCTTAAGCATATACAAGGTTATGCAATTTTTCAAAGATATTCAATTTAAAAACTTACCTTACTGAAAAAAGATAGATTATCTTACCGATCAATAATGTTTATTGTTATAAATAAATAGCCTCCCTTAGCCTTATGCTTCTAAAAAACCCTCTCGCCTGACTGGTTTTCCTGACTCTTTTTTGAGTTAAGTTGCCACAAGTAAGTTAAACCATTCTTTTTAGCTAATGGAAAGTATCTGAAAATGGATTTAGTCTGAATATTTTTATTTTCGTGGGACAGGTTTCTTTATTAATGATAAAAGGGAAATCTGCAGGAACCGAAAAAAAATAAAAAAAGCCCGTCTATATTTCTATCTTTACAAGATTTTCAATAGACGGGCTTGTTAATTCTGTGATTAAAACAAAGTAATGCTGTTAGTCCCGCTTTCGGGGTTAATTATTTAACAAGTAACATTTTCTTTGTCTGTGTAAATTCACCAGCTTCTAATCTGTAGAAGTAAGCGCCTGATGAAAGTGAAGATGCGTCAAAATTCACTTCATAAACACCCTGATTTCTGAATTCATTAACCAAAGTTTTTACTTCTCTGCCCAACATATCAAATATAACTAATTTCACGTTATCGCCTTTAGGCATTGTGAATTTAATTGATGTTGATGGGTTGAACGGATTAGGATAGTTCTGGCTTAAACTGTAATAGTTAGGTATTTCAATTGTCTGAATTCCGCCAACTGGACAGGTAAAAGAAATAACTAAACACCATCTTCTTAAAGTACCGGTATCACCAGCTGCATTATCGTTGATAGCAAGTCTCCAGAAACCTGATACAAATGCTCCATTGAAAACCGCTAGTGGATTTGATGGCTGGAATGAACCTGTGAAAGGAGCTGTTCCAGATGCTATTGGTGTTGTTGCTGAATCGTTTAATACTGTATTTATAAAGTTATCGCCTGAACCACCAACACGATTAATAATTACCGCACTGGTTACACCTCTATTTAATGTGAATTGCATATCACCATCCCATGTATGTAAAACTGTATCAATTCTTACATTAACATCTACTATGCTGCATCCAGTACCTAATATTACATTCATTGAATCAAATGATGTTGTATTATCAAGAATTGGAACAAGAAGTCCGCCTCTGCAAATTGTTGTTTGCATTCCAACTGGTGGTGGTGGTGGTGAAGTTCCTTCAAGTCTGGTACCCCAACTTTTCCATGCCGGAAATGGAGTAGAAATATTCTGCCATGTTGGCGGGAATGTTGTTGTAACTCTCTGGTATCCAGGTCCCATTGTGCTAACCGGACCATTTTCATCTGCTGAATGGAAGAATGGTAATATTGGATTATTATTCCATCTTACGCCAACAAAATATGCTCTATCTGTTGCAAGAAATGTGATTGGAAAGCTGTATCTTGAGTGCGCTGGGAAATTTGCAACACTGTTACAAACTTGATTATTCAGACGATAAACAACATTTCCCGGTGCTGTTCCGCCAGCCCCTGTTGTATCGTAAAAAATGAGGTCAATTGTTATATTACCAGATGGCGCCAAAGCTGTCCATACAACACACATCTGTGTTAATTGAAATGGCATAGAAGGCATTACCATCTTCTGAACCATTGTTGTGGAGTCACCTGTTGAAACTGAGCGATAACCGTTTTCATAAGAACCGTCATCTCTGATTACACTCGTGTTAGGACCACCTGAGCATGTAATACCTGTATCAGTGATTGTTCCCCAGTTCGGACCGTCATACAACGGAGCGATAGAAGGAGAGATATCCTGAGCGTTTGTTACTGCTACTATGGCAATAACCGCAAAAAAAAGCGTTAAGAATTTTCTCATCTTTTTTTTCTTTCTGTTTTATTGTTAAAAAATAGTTAATTGAATGGTGCATTATATCATTTTTTGTATAGTTTGTCAAGTGATTTTTTTATTAAATAATATTTTCGGTTATTGCATATTTGAGTTATTTTTACCATATTTGCCGAATGTAACCTCTTATTCTAACATTTCTACCAAAAATAATATGGTTTCTATAGAAAATCTCGCTATTAAAAAAAATGATTCAGAATTCATTCAATCCTCACTCTATTATAACACCGTACAGAATATTAATAAAGCCCCTTTAATTATTTTTGCTCATGGATTTAAAGGTTTTAAAGATTGGGGCGGGTTCCCTTATTTATACGCGCAACTTGCCGGAGACGCTTTTGCGGTTTTAAGTTTTAATTTCAGCTATAATGGCGTTAACAAATCTCGACCAATGGAGTTTACCGAGCTTGATCGGTTTGCTCGGAATACTCATTCAATAGAATTAAATGATATCAAAACCGTTATTGATAGCGCTGCCGCATTTGCAGATAAGTATAATATTGATATTGAAAAAATTGGACTCCTTGGCCATTCAAGAGGCGGAGGTGTTTCAATTATCACCGCAGCAAAAGATGACAGGATAAAAGCATTGGTTACACTGGCATCAATCGCGAAGTTTGGCCGCTATACCGATGAACAAAAAAAGAGATGGCGTGAAAAAGGTTATATTGAAATACCCAATACAAGAACTAACCAAATGATGAGAATGAACATTAGTCTCTTAAATGATATTGAAGAAAATTCTGAAAGACTAAACATACTAAATGCCGCAGCAGGCTTAAAGAAACCATACTTGATAATACATGGTAAAGAAGACCTTGCGGTAAAATATACTGACGCTGAAAACATTTATTCCTCTTCAGATAAATCTTTAACAGAATTGAGAATTATTGAGAACACCGGTCATACATTTGGAGTTGAGCATCCGTTCAAAGGGACTACAAAATCTTTTGATGAAGCAATTAGTTTAACTGCTGGGTTTTTCAGAAAACACCTTTAGAATACCTTTATAAACTGATGAATAGAACACAGATGACACTGATACTGCTGATTTTTTACTGATAAAATCTGTTATTATCCGTTAAATCCGTGTTATCTGTGTTCTGTTCCTGTTTTCCTAAAGGACTTTTGATTTGTATTTTTAGAACTGCCTTTATTTTTTTTTAAACTTTGCCAAAATTACTTTTTCAGCTTCCGCAGGAACAAAATCCTTAATTTCACCACCGTATTTAGCAATTTCACGTACAAGTGTTGAGCTTATAAATGAATATTTTTCTGATGGCATTAAGAAAATCGTTTCAATGTTCCCGGCTATCTTCCTGTTGGTTAAAGCCATCTGGAACTCATACTCAAAATCAGATATTGCCCTAAGGCCTCGGACGATAACATTCGCATTTTTTTCTTTCGCGTAATTAACAAGTAAACCGTCAAAACCCTCAACCCTGCAATTATCCATTTCTTTAGTTACTTCTTCTATAATACCTGTTCTTTCTTCAAGGCTTAAGAGCGTATTTTTAGAAGAATTCTTAACAACAGAAATTATAACTTCATCAAACATTTTCGCAGCGCGGTTTAATACATCTAAATGACCAAAAGTTAGCGGGTCAAATGTTCCGGGATAAATTGCAATTGTTCGGGGCATCAGTCTTTTCTATTTAATATTGTGAAATTTGTCATACCTATTTTTTTTTCTATTATTTCAAAATCATTTACGTTGAACATTCCTGCCCTATCACCTGCAAGAGGTTGTAAACCTGCATGCTCAAGAACAAATATTCCAAATTTCATTTTCAGCACGGATTGCATTAGCTCATTATAGAACTCATATCCGTATGGTGGATCTGCGAATATGATATCATAGTATCCCAAACTATTCCCTCTTCTTTTCAAAAAACCCATTACATTTTCACTGATGATATTTACCTGTTCACTGCATCCAAGCTCACCGGCAGTTTTCTGAATGTTATTTATTTGTTTAGTGGCATTTTCAACAAAATCACAACTGGCGGCGCCCCTGCTTAAAAATTCAAAACCAATTGCGCCTGAACCCGCAAAAAGATCGAGCGAGCGCGCCATATCAAAATCGATAATGTTATTCAGCACATTAAATAGTGTTTCCCTGGCTCTATCGGTTGTTGGCCTGTAACCTGAAATATTTTCCCTGCCGCAGTTATTTGGCTCTTTATTGGAGTGCACCCTCCTTGAACTGAATTTACCCCCTATAATTCTCATTTTCCCTTAAAAACATTAATTTTCATCAATTTTCCTGCCCACCAATGCTCCCTGATGCAATATTATCAGCCGCAATATTTCTTAAAGCAATACCGCAGCTTGCGGAATACCTGTATGAATACTTCCTAAGGCTGTCATTCTTTAGGAATACATCCGATGCGCTGATATTTTCAAAAGGATTTATTATACTGATATTAGCGAAACCCTGCTTTTCCACTGCCTCAAGAGTATCCTCTTTGATATCATCGCCGTATATATATATAGTATCAACCCTTTTATTTATTGGTTCTGAATTTATGATTGAATTCAGCTTCCTGGTGAGACTTAGATTAAATTCAGTATTATTATAGTATTTTGAATGAGTATATAATTTATATTTCTTATTTTCAATATAACCGTAATCAACTCTTCCCTGCTTTAGCCCAACTAACAAAACATTTTTGCCGGTTAATTTATCATCATAATTTTTGCGGATAGAACTTTCGGCTGAAAAATGGTCTATATCAATTACACTTAACTCGAGCGAGCATATCTTGAAAATTCTTTTTATGAACTCAATAGTATTTTTCTGTACCGCAATTACTAGGAAATCATCTGAGTTTTTGCATGGCAGTACATTATTAAGCCTGTATGTATTGATAAGAAAATCATTGTAATTATCAGGGAAGTAATTTGAGAGCTCCCAGTATATTTTTGAATTAATTGATTGCTTCCCTTCGGAATAATCTATTGGCAGTGTTATTAAAAAAGCCTGTGATGAGCTTATCGTCAATCCCGCTTTTTTAATATTCAGATTTCGCTTTGTAATATACGTGCTTATTTCGCTGGAAATATTTGTAAGGTCTTTCTGGCTGCTTTTATATTTGCCAAGCTCATCTTCAAAGTTAAAATCCACTTTAACCTGTTCAATGTGATCAACCTTTGTGGTTTTTTCATCACCCAAAAGC
>JANPBV010000096.1:0-29118 GCA_031430615.1 Ignavibacteria bacterium
GGACAAACTGGTCCACCTAGGCGGATTGGGAATGAGTGAAGAATTATCAGACTACAAAAGTCTGTTAAACTATTTCAATATTCCTTTATCCTTAAAGATTATTTTTGTTTACAATATACTATAAGACTTTTGTAGTCTAATGAGATAATTTGTAATCTACCTCACCTTTACAGGCAGCTCGCTTCCGATGAAGAACTGACCGTTTATTCCCTGAATATCAACAGGCACCTTATCACCGAAAATTGTTCTGCCGTTAACGGACTGTATATCAATCTTCAGACTTTTACTTGTGCTCCCGTCAATTTTCTGCAGGTCAACCGGTAAATACCCGCCCGATATTGACGAGCCGTTTATGCTCTTCAGATTCACATCCTGTACAGTATCATATGCATTTGCATCTTTAGGTCCAAAATATATGTTTGCGGTAATGAGGATAAGGCATAGTGCAATTACTGAAAGAACTGCTTTGGAATATTTATCAAGATTGACCACCGTGACTGGTTTTTCGGTTAATTTGGTTCTGCCTGCTTTATTGTTTAAATCAGCCATTATTTAAATCCTTTCTTTATTTAACGTATTATTATACAAATGGAGTATATATTAGTGCAGTATATTTTGTTTAGTATATTTGTTATATTTACAGTGAAAATAATAGTTTTGTATCAAAGAAAATGCGTAAAAGCTCGGTTTTAATGAAAATTTCAAGAAAAATAATAGCCCTGTAAATGCACCTCGAGAGTATTCTGTTTGAATTAATTTTAGTTTTTTTAATAATTTTTCTGAATGCATTTTTTGTAGCTGCAGAATTTGCGATCGTAAAAGTCCGTTCTACACAGATTCAACCCTTAGCCGATAACAATAATAAAAGAGCCAAAATAGCGGTTAAGATCCTAGCTAAACAGGATGCGTATCTCTCGGCATCACAGGTTGGTATTACGATGACATCACTTGGCTTAGGTTGGGTAGGTGAGCCGGTTACCGCAAAGCTCTTGAGTCCTGTATTTGTTTTAATAGGAATGACCAATGAGCAGACTATCCATACTCTTTCAATTATAGTGGGTTTTATCTTTCTGACATTTTTACATATATCATTGGGTGAGCAGGCACCAAAAATGCTTGCTATTAAGAGTCCGAAGTCAGTTTCGCTGATAATTGCAATACCATTGAACCTTTTTTATATTACATTTAAACCGATAGTTTGGCTTTTAAACCATGCGGCAAATTTGATATTAAGGGTATTGGGAATACAGCAGGTACCTGATTCAGAACGCATCAATTCAGAAGAAGAATTGAGGCTTTTAATTTCAGAGGGTAGAAAATCAGGCGCTATTGACCAGACCGAGCACCAGCTTATTGAAAAGATATTTGAATTCAACGATAAGCAGGCAACAGAGATAATGGTCCCCCGTAACCATATGGCGGCTATTGATATAGCAGAACCCCGTGATAAAATTTTCCAGTTTGTAACCGAAGAGGGTTATTCAAGGCTTCCGGTTTATAAGGATACCATTGATAATATAATAGGTATTATTTATACAAAGGATCTTATATCTGCGGCTGAGCACAGAGAGCTTATTACGTTACACGATATTATCCGTCCCGTTTTTTTTGTTTCATCTACTAAGCTAATTGGCAACCTGCTGAAAGAAATGCAGCGCAATAAAGTTCACATGGCCATTGTAGTTGATGAGTACGGCGGGGTTGAAGGTTTAGTTACAATTGAAGATATTATTGAGGAGATTGTGGGTGAAATACAGGATGAATACGATGTTGATGAAACCCAGGAAGTAACAAATGAAAAAAGCGGCGTTTACCTGGTTAACCCGATAATTTCGATTGAGAATTTCAATAAGAAGTTTAAATCAAGCATTCCCGAAGACACCGATTACCAGACATTAAACGGATTCCTGCAAAAGGTTACAGGTCATATTCCGGAAGTATACGAAAGAATAGATTTTAAAGGTATGAGTTTTGTGATTACAAAAAAATCAGGAAACAGGATATTGCAGGTCAGGGTTCAGAAGATATAGGCATTGCGTCCCCGGAAGTATTTTCCTTTATTATTTCCCGTTATATCTCAATCCCTTTTTTTGGAAATTATACTTTTTAGTTTATTTATTACTTTTCCGAATTCTTCGCTATCTTTAAAACTTTCATAAACATAAATTACAGTTCCTGAAATAAATATTACTGATATTATCAATCTTGGGATGAGCGCAATATTATAAAAATAAGATACCGAAATGATCAGAATTGCCGGTATCAGTAATACTAAAACTTTCTTATGCTTATAATCTACAGGATAATATTTTTGAGATACAATGTAAGTTAAGAGGAAGATAAGGAAATTTGCAGCCATTATACAAAATGCCGCTCCAACCGGACCAAACATAGGGGTTAGTATAAAATTAAGTCCAATATTAAACCCAGCGGCAAGCATTGTTATCCAAATTGTATGCTGCAGCTTCTTTGTCAAATTAATTCCTATTGAAACAATAAAATACGCGCTGTTAAAAAAAACACTTGCGCATAAAAATGGAACAACTGCTTTTGCTGTATAGAAATCCGGCTGAGTAAAGACTTTTAGTATATCAATTGCAAACATAGAAATGCATAGAATTATAACAATATTGGTAATAAAATATATCTGGAAAACTTTTGAGTATATATCTTTTGCATTTTTATCATATTGTATATCCATAGCATAAGGACCCCATGACATTTGCAGCGCGCCACCAACAATTCCTACAATATTAGCTAATTTTGCGCCAACCGCGTATATACCTACCGCAGATAGATCAAGGTAGTGTGCAAGGAAATATCTATCTGTTGAATTTAATATCCAAACAGCTACCCCGGTGCCAATAAGCGGAAATCCGTAACTTAGGATCTTTTTTACCCACGTATAAGAAAAACCAAAACCATATCTTTTAAAAACATAAAAAATAGTGAAAATAAAGATCAAACCATAAGAAATTGCCTGAGCAAGCAATGCGCCGTAAACACCTTCTCCTTTGATAAGAACAAAGTAAATTGTAAATAAAATACTTAATAGTATATTTATTGAAGAAAGAATTGTATAAAGCCATACCCGGAATTCCAGCCTTAATAAATTGAATAGAAATGAATGCAGAGCCTGAAAAACGATAGTCATCCCTGTAATAATAACAAAGAGACTCAAATCTTTACCAAAAATAAGGTTTGATATATATTGCGCGCCTATAAGAATTATCGTAAATGCTATTGCAGAAAATATCATCCTTACATACATTGAAGAAACTATAATTACCGGACGGTCATCAATATGTTCTTTTCTGAAATAATAATATCCCACAGATGTATCTGTTCCCGATAAAATAAGGAATGTGCTAACCACTACAATTGTTCCAAGCAGATCAAGTATGCCGTAATCGGCAGTTGTTAAAACTGCTGTATATAAAGGAAGAAGTATTAATGAAATAGACTTGGAAATATATCCACTTAGTCCATAAATTAAAGATTCTTTTGCAAGCCGCTTTAAACTCATTTATGTTCCTTTAAACTCATTTATGTTCCTCTAAAATCAATTGCAGCATATTCATCGAATTTTTTTCATAATCATGATATTTTTCCACAAACATCCTGCCTTCTTTTCCATATCCCTTCAACTTATCTTTTTCTTTGATAAGTACTTTCAAACCTTCAGTCAAAGTATCAGGATTTAGATTAATTATAGGTAAATCAGGCAGATATTTATAAAGCTCTTCTTTAATATAGCAAACTGTAGTCTTACCAAGAGCCATTGACTCAATACTGATTAATCCATACCAACCGGCTGTCATTTGATCAATTAATATATCACAATTTTTTATTATTTCAATTACTTCATTATGAGATTTATTCCTGATCAGCTCAAAATCGAATTCAACTCCCTCACTTTTTAGCTTTTCAATTGCATCTGTAATAAATTTTGTTCCTTTGATGCCATCATCACTTGGAATGTGAACTATTTTTATCTTCCTGTTTAAATCAAAATATGGTTCATATTTATTAAGCTCAAGCAACAGATACAGATAGTTATAATTTTTACCTAAAATAATTGAATCAAACGGATGTGAGAACGAAATCCCGATATTTTTTTGAATAACGGATGTTTCCAATCGTTTAATTTTCATATCACAATTAATTTTTGATTGGTAACTATCAGAGCAGTTTTTACATACCGTAAATTTATCAGTACTACTCAGATAGTAATCTTTATCTCTTATATCGCAGCCTACATAAATCATTGCTGTTTTTTTTCCTAACATTTTCAGAATTTTAAGATCACCCTTTCTTGATAATAAAGTAGATCGTGTGTTAAAGATAAAAACATCATATTTAATAGTATGTTTAATGAAATAATAGTATTTCAATAAACGGTTTAAAAGTCCGGGTTTATTTCCAATAAACTTTAATCTTTTATGGTATTTGTAAGAAAATGAATGATCATCTATTACTATAGAATCAGCGGAAACTCCGTTTTTTCGTAAACCTTCAGCAATTTTGTAGGCAATCCCTCCGGTATTTACATAACCGCAAAATACCTTAATTTTCTTTTTCAAAATACTTTAAATTAATTTGGACTAATAACAGGAGAGTATATTGCAAAAGACGTATTATTTATTCTGAATATTGGTTTAGTTTTGCTCAGTTCATTAATATATTCTGTAACATCAATTACATTTGTATAATCATGCCAGATAATAATACCGTTTGCTTTAATTGTATTAAAAGCATTTATTGTGTCAGATTTTACATATTCATATGAATGAGCGCCATCGATAAAAAAAATATCAATTTTATTTAAAAACGGGGAATAATCAAATTTTGCTGAATCACCCAATTGTTGTTTTATTTTCGAAGCTTCGGGTTTATCCAGAAAACATTCTCCAATTCTGAATCCCTTTTTTTCAATTAATTGAGTATCACCTGCATCCAGTTTCATATCCACATCATCTATATTATCTGCAGGCAGATCTAATGTATGTATTATAGTATTATCATCAGTGTTCGCGGCAAAATGAAGAGTAGTTCTGCCATCAAATGTGCCAATTTCAAATATTGATGATGGCTTAAAGCTTTTTACTAAATGACATAAACAATATAGTTCATATAGTGATACATTCCCTTGTCTGTATTCCCAGTTTTCTATTGCAATTTTGCTGTTTTCTTTTTTTGCGCCTATGATTTCAGAAAGTTCAAGAGTTTTCAGGAACCTTGATTTATTAATGAGTTCGTAGTTTGTCCTGAAATCATTAACAGAAGCTGAAAATTCTTTAAATTTATTCCTGTTAGTAAAAAAATCTATAAATACCAATACAAAAAGGTTTTTAAAGAAATATATGTAATAGCCAATAGTTTTCAATATTGTTTACCAGTAATACTTTTTAAATGATTTATAATAATCTATTGTTTTCTTAATACCTTCATCCAGAGGTATTTTAGGCTCCCAGCCTATGGTATTTTTGATCTTTGTGATATCCGCATAATAATCGCCGGGTTCAAGCGCTTTGCGCTCTGTTGTGAATTCAGTATAGTCAATCTTACCGGATGCTGAAATAGCAACAATTTTATTTGCCAGCTCTAAAAAGCTTAAAGGAACCCCGGTACCAACATTATAAACTTCACCATAAGCATTTTCACTTAATGCAACAGTAATCAATGAATCAATGAGATCATCAATGTATAAATAATCTCTCAATATTCTGCCATCACCGAATAAATGTATGGTTTCATTATCCATTGCCTTCCTTATGAACCAATTGAATACTCCGTATTCATCATGCGCCATTTGGTGGCGGGGACCAAAGGTATTAGTTATTCTTAAGCAAAGCGATTTAATGTGATGAAGATTATGGTAAGTTAAAACAATCCTTTCAGCAGCGAAATTAGTAATTGCATATATACCAATCGGGTTTATAGCGTGATTTTCAGCAACAGGCAGGGTTAATGATGAGCCATATTCACCACGTGTACCGGTAAAAATTACTTTAGCATCAGGGTTATTCAGCCTCAATGCTTCCATCAAAACAAGTGTTCCCTCAACATTAATTGAAAGATCGTTCAGCGGGTCTTTTACACTATCAACATGGTTAACCTGTCCGGCTATATGATAAATGTAATCCATACCTTTTACAAGATGATTCATTGAGGTAGGGTTCCGTATATCGGAAATATTGACCTTAACCTTATCTTTCACAGGTTCTATATTGAACAAATTCCCTCCCTGCCTGGGGAGCATATTATCAACAATAAGTACTTCAGCGCCAAGCGAGGCAAGTTTGATGCTTAAATTGCTGCCAACAAACCCCATACCGCCTGTAATAAGTATCTTTTTATTCTTTAGATCTTTTGTATCTATATTATTACCCATTTTGCAAAATTAATGAAAAATAATGAAACTTATAATTGCGCATAAATTACTGATTAATAAGTTTTCTTGCGCCTTCAAACCCGCAATTCATCAATGCATCCAGTACCGATAAGCCAGGAGTAAATTCCTGAGTATTAAATTGCGGGTAAACGGGATGCTTAAAATTTTGATATATCAATGTTATACCGTTTGATTCGTACTTTTCATCTTCCTGATACTTTGAAGCCCCTCCACCGCACATGTAAACATTACATCCTGTTTGCTTAACAATAGAAATTAATAGGTCTGTTGCGCTGCCTGTTGTTTCAATGGAAGAGCTCTTAATGAAATGTGAACTGTTAATTCCAAGCAAAGCACACAATGTATTTATTATTTGAAGGTTGAATTCCGTGAGATCGCTGCCGGGTTTAGTAAGCAGGTTTTCAATAATCGGAAAAATTTCAGAATAGAACGGAGCTTTTTTATAATTTACTTCAATTGTTTTAAGTACTTTAACATTCCAGTTCCTTGTATTATCAATTTCAATTTCATTGATGTTTTTAGTACCGCTGTAATTACGGTTAATAGGCATTGTTATCCACTCTGCTTTGCCGCTGATAGTTATCTTCACCCTGTTTGCCCAATACCCCCCGGTTTTAGGAAACTGAACATTATCAAGAATTACAAAAACATCTGACCTTACTATTTTATTGAAAAAACCCAGCCACGGGAAAAACGAAGGCTGGTGTATAGCTGCAACTGAGTTAACTTTTGTATCAGTCATTCAAAAAATTTTACTTTAATCAATATTTTCTCTGCCCATTCTCTTTAAGGTATTATTATAATACTTCTTTATTTTTTCAGCCCTGCCATCAATAGAGCGCCATATTCTTTGCTTTGGTGAAAGGATCTCATCCTGCCACCATGCAGGATGCGTTAATACCTGCAGGGTCTTATTATCACCGAGGGTAAGTTCATCTTCGAGTCTTTTAAATCTCCAGTAACCGTTGGAATCACTGCAATAACCGATTTTTTCCCTGAAAAAGCGGTTATAAGTGTTTATCATTCCTGAATATGAATCCTTATTATATGATAATATTTCTTCGGTTGTGTTATGGAATGAAAAGACTTTGATATCTGTATTCAGTAATTTCTCAAGGATTTCTTTTTCGAATTTTAAATTTGTTTCAAGTTCTTTTTCATTTTTTATACTATAATAATGGCAATCAAAATGCAGACCTGCCCTGTGCCCAAGTTTTAATATCTCTTTAAGCAGCTCAGTAATTTCTTTTTCAAAAGCATTATAAAACTCATTGTGCAGGTGAATGAAAAATGTTGAGGATATCCCTTCTTCTGCTTCGATCTTTGCCAAAGCATATGCAGAATGTACTGAAAAATCTATATCGTGCCGCCATAAAATGAAATTATCATGCTTGCTGTAATCTTCAAAGCTGCTGAATGAAAATCTTTCCTTGGCCAGCTTTAATAATTTACGGTAATTATCTCTTGTGAAATCAGCATAATGATATTTTTCGGCATTTGACATTACGTGCAGGTCATTTTTTATTTATAATTTTATATAAATTAATTATTTCTTCCTCTATATCTATCCCGAAATGCATTCTTATGCTTTTCCATACTTTGCCCGGTAAAAATACATCATTATTTTCGTATTGAGCTTCTTTAATTATCAATACTCCATTACCGGTCAATACTTTACTGTAACCTGTTTTAGAATCATTACTTATTATATGCCCTGGTTCACCTATATCATCAGATGAAACTGATTCAACCGATGTTTTCCAAATAAATATTTTCTTTATATCACCATTAACTTTAATGTAGCTATATGCGCCGCTGTACGGTTTTGTTGATGCTCTAACCATAGCGTGAATTTCAGCGGCGGATTTTGACCATACTATTTTGCTGTATTCCGGCAGTCTTGGGTAACATCTAAACGGCTTTTGCTGCATATCGCTTTGCGGAGTTGAAACAGCCTCACCTTTCTCTATAGAATTAACTACTTCAAGAAATAGTTGTTGGGTATTCTTTCTGCAGAAATTTGTGATATCAGCTATTGTAGTGTTTATCTCCAATGGCATGTACATTTTTTTCCACACATTACCTGAATCAATTTCACCGGCTGCCATTTGATGAATAGTAATGGCAATTTGCTTTTCATTGTTCAATATTGCCCAGTTTATTACAGCATTACCTCTGTATGAAGGCAGGTCGCCAAAATGCCCATTTAGTATTCCATGAGGAAATAAACTAATAAAATCATCGTTTAAAACACTTTTCCAGTTCAGGCTGATACAAATATCAGGTTTTAGAGATTTTATCAACTCTTTAACTTTATCATCAATGGTATTTGTGAAATAATAATGAGAGCCAAGTTTAAAAGCGAGTTCTTTAAAATCATTTTCATTTTTGGAGTATTCCGGTGAGGCGGATGCTGTGATTATTCCGCAAACCTCATGGTGTTTACTCAGCAGTTCAGCCGTATCAAAAAGGTATTCCGTTCTTCCAAGTATAAGTATCTTCATGAATTATCTCTTAAAAAGTCTAAAGCAACATCAGCTAGTTTATGAGTAGTAATATTATTCTGTTTACAATAAGTTAATAATGAAATAAAAAGATCTCTTGTGCCGCGTACTTCTTTATTTCTGTAATTGATAAGTGTCTTAGGTTCCTGGTAGAATTTTTTAGCTTCATTATACCGGTATTTATTTTCTGTGTTTAAGTATATATGTATAGGATGAAAATCAAATACCAGCAGGTTATCATCATTTAATTCCATACCGCACCCGTCAAACGAATACCCATAAGCCCAGTGTACGTCATCTTCCCAGTTATAAGGTATCCTCACCATTCCCGTCCATAGCCTGAACGGTTTAACGTTTGTTTGATATGGCATAAAGTGGTTTGCATCGTACACAAGTTTTTTATCGGCAAAAAGCTGCAGCAGGTTTGTACTTTGAAGCATTGAGTGGGACCTTATTCCCTGCGCCTCAGGGTGAATATCAAGAATGTCATCAATAATATCTTCGGGTCTTTTATCCGATTTTCCGGAAAGGATTGGGTTGAAATTAGGATGAATACCAATTTCAAATAATTTTTTATTTGATTTTGCAAGCTCAAGTGAATGATGGGTTGAAAAGAATGTGCATTTAACCCCGTAGTATTCCAGCAGGTTCATTGTATCTGCAATGACCTCTTCAGGCGCCCAGTCAATATCTGATGTAAATGCTATCATAGTTCTGTTATTTCCGCATCCCAGAGGTTAATTTTTTTTCCGTTAATTATAGTAAAGGCGCCGGGATATGGTTTAGTTTGTGCCCTAATAAAATTTTTAATCCTTTTTACGTCCCAATTCCAGTCAATTTGCCCGTCTTCGGGTTTTCTTTGGGGAACAGTAGTTGCTTGGCTTTCATCCTGTTTAATTCTCGGAGCTTTTCCGCTAGAAAGCATTGGAATAAATTCTCTTGTAATATCAAGAGCAGATGCAGTAACTTTATCAAGGATATCTTTAATAGTTTCTGTTTCTTTTATCTCAATTTCATGCTGGGCAATTATATCACCGTTATCAACGCCGCTGCCTAAATAAAAAAAGGTTAAACCGGTTTTTTCTTCACCATTTATAATTGCCCAAACTAAAGGCGCGCCGCCGCGGTATTTTGGAAGTAAAGAAGCATGCATTCCAACACAGCCTTTAGCCGCAAGATTTCTTATTGCCTCAGGTATCATATAATACCAACCAATCACAACAATCAAGTCGGGGTTAAATTTCTGAATTTTATCAGTATAAGTTCCCATTTTCCCCGTGACATCAGTTACAGGAATTCCAAATTCATTTCCTAATTCATGGAAGTCAGCAAAATTAACATTAATTACCGGTTTATCTGAATAAGATATATTAAATTCCTGTGGAATTGTGAATATACCACAAATGTTTGCCAGCTTATTTTCAATGATAAGTCTGCAGCATTTATAGCCCAGTTCCGTCGCCCCAAAAAAAACGATGTTCATTTAATAAAATTAATTTGGATCGAAAATTTTGTTCCACCATTCAAAACATAACAATGACCATATCAAAAGTCTTCTGTTTGTTTTACCTGAAAAGTGTTCGTTCATCAGTTCCTGTGTCATTTCAGGCTGAATATAATCATATATTCTAGCACGTTTATCAAATAACAGGTCCTTTATATACTCGTTGCTTTCACCTTTGAACCAACTGGCATCAGGAGCTGAAAATCCCTGCTTTAAGCCTGATGTATATGATTCCGGCACATATTTAGATAGAGCCTTACGTAATATATTTTTACCATCACTGTTTTGCTCATAAAATCTTTCAGTCTTGGGTCCGGGAATATTTTCATTTATCCTGATTATTTCGTTCAGGTTCTTTAATTTATGTGTCACCGGGACTTTCATTGCAAAATCAACCAGGTCATTATCAAGAAAAGGAACACGGGTTTCAAGGCTATGAGCCATAGAGAGCTTATCTTCAACAACAAGTATTCCGTGAAGGAATGTTTTTGCCTCAAAATAAAGCGAATGATTAACATATTCTTCCGGTGTAATTTCACTTTTTAATTTATTTTTTAGCACTCCCCTGAATACATCCTTACATTGGTATGCAAGTATCCTTGGGTAAATTTGAGGGCTGAAAAACTTTGGTTTATAACTATCTGGTATAAGCCTTTGCCAGTACTTGTAATATTTTTCTATGTAATGTTCGCTGTCATCATTTACAACAGCGCGGTAATACCGCCACGGATAACCTGCAAATAACTCATCACCACCAGAGCCAGATAAAATTACCTTAACAAATTTACTTGCAAGGCGGGCTACATAGAAATTAGGGTAAGATTGACCAATTCTAAGGTCTTCTAAATGCCAGATAAGCTCAGACATTACTCTTTCCATATCACCGGCTTTAAGAACAATTTCGTAATGCTCGGTCTTGTATATGTTGGAAAGAAATTCCGCTTTAAGCCTTTCATCAAAACCAAGTTCAAGTCCGGATGCTGATGAAAGATCAAATCCGCATGTGAAAGTTTTCAGGTTCTCGAAATTCTTAGCTGCGATTGATGTAACTGAGCCTGAGTCCATACCACCGCTTAAATATGAGCCAATTTCAACATCACTTATAAGCTGCCTGTTTACAGCCTGCTCAAATAATCTTTCAAGTTCTTCAATATATTCTTCTTCTGAAATGGTATGGTCGTTCTGGAAGTTAAAATCCCAATACTGCGCTTTCCTGAATGAATTAACATCTTTTGATCTAATTGTAATTGTATTTGCAGCCGGAAGTATTTTAATATTTTCAAAAAGCGTAAGATCCGAAAATACATTCTGAAATGAAAAATACTCATTTAATGCTTCCTGGCAGACCTTTACGCTGATATCCGGGTGGACTAATAATGCTTTTATCTCAGATCCAAAAACAAAAATCCCATTCTTATAATAATAATACACCGGTTTAATGCCATAACGGTCTCTTGCGATGAAAAGTTCTTTTTCTTTTTTATTCCATATTGCAAAGCAAAACATACCATTGAATTTATGAACACACTCCTTACCCCAGTGCTCATATGATTTTAAAATTACTTCTGTATCAGTTTTGGAATGAAATTTATAACCCAGCGCTTCTAACTCTATCCTCAAATTCATAAAATTATAAACTTCACCATTATATGTAATGATAAGTTCACCGTTATCGTTCTGCATTGGCTGATGGCCAAGAGGGGATAGGTCAATAATAGCAAGTCTTCTGTGCCCGAAGCCGATATTTGAATCTGTCCATATTCCTTCGCCATCAGGACCCCTGTGCTTTATTGCATCGGTCATTTTCTGTAAAGTGTTTACAGAAACTGGGTCACCTTTGACGTTAAATATTCCTGCTATTCCGCACATTTATTATTTATTTGTAAAAAAATTATAATTTATAATTTGTAATATTATCCGATATATAATCAAATTCCTCATCCGTTAAAGTGGGGAATAATGGAAACGCTATGCTGCATTCACTTGCAATATACGAATTCATAAATTCAGTATTCTTAAATCCATATTTATTCCTGTAATAATCAAGCATATGAACAGCATGTGTGCCGGGTCTGGTTGATATGCCGTTTTGCTGTAAATAGTCCATAAAATCATTTCGCATTTTATTAACTTTCTCAATATTTTTCCCGTTTATTTCCCCGGGGGAAAACATACAAACATATGCCTGGAAGCCATGCTGGAATTGTTCGCTTCTAAAAGGTTTTTTAAGCCACGGAATATTTTTGATAAGAGCATCATATTTATCCGCTATTTCCGTTCTTTGTATATGTATAAGTTCTGCGCGATCCATTTGTGTTGTTCCAATAGAAGCCTGAATATCTGTCATTCTGTAATTATAACCAAGATAGGGGAAATCAGGCAGCAGATAAGGCTTATTACCATGATGACGCTGATGATCGGATACAGAAGCGCCATGGTCACGCATTGCGCGAAGCTTTATTGCAAATTCATCATCATTTGTAGTTATCATTCCGCCTTCACCGGTTGTGATAGCCTTTCTTGGATGAAAGCTGAAGCAGCCGGTATTTCCGAAATTACCAACATGCTTATTGTTATATTTTGCGCCAAATCCGCAAGCGGCATCTTCAACAACATGTATGTTATTTTTTGCGGCAATATCCATTAACTCATTAATTTTTGCAGGGAGTCCGAACAAATGAACGGGTATTATTGCTTTTGTTTTTTTGTTTATCTGCTTTTCAATTTGTTCTATATCAATATTGAAAGTTTCGGTATCTATATCGCAAAGTATTGGTTTAGCCCCGGTATATTCAACAGCATTAGCAGTTGCAACCCACGTAAATGAGGGCACAATTACCTCATCGGCAGCTGAGATGCCTAATGCAGCAAGAGATAAGTGCAGCGCTGTAGTGCAGTTTGATATGGCAATTGAATTTTTTGAACCGGTATATTTGCTCCACTTATTTTCAAATTCTTCTACATACGGACCCTGAACAACCCAGCCTGTATTTAACGGCTTTATGATATTCTGAAATTCGTGTTCTGTAAATTCTGTTTTTGCTATTGGTATCTTCATTCAATTATATACTTATTACTCAAATAATTTCCACTTGTCGCCAAATCTTTTTTTATGTTCAATTCTCCATTCAATAAGCTTTTTTAGTCCTTCTTCAAGCTGAATTTTTGCCCTGAACCCGATTTCCTTCTCAGCTTTATCTGTTGAACCAACACGGTTTGTTACAAAGGTCTGACCCTGCGGATGATATTGAATTTTCAGGTCAGTTCCATAGATCTTAAGCAGTATATCGGTCAATTCCTTAATAGATGTTTTTGTGCCCATACCAACATTATAAAAATTATCAACTGCATCAGACTTCAATGCGCATACGTTAGCCTTCGCGGTATCATCAACAAAAATAAAATCATATGATTGTGACCCGTCACCATAAACTATTGGGGCTTTGCCCTGATCTAAATTATCAAGGATCTTCATTATTACAGCTATATATGTTCCTTTATAATCCTGCCTTGGACCGTATACATTCATATATCTTAGACCAACATAATTTAATCCATATCTTTCAAAAAAAGCCCTTGCCATTGCTTCACCGGCAATTTTTGTCGCGCCATAAAATGTCCTGTTATTGAATGGGTGATCTTCTTTCATTGGAATTTCAACGGCATCTCCGTAAACAGAAGCAGATGAAGAATACACAAGCCTTTCAATTTTGTTATCCCTGCATGCTTCTAAAACATTAAACGTTCCCCTGATATTCGTTTCAAATGCTGACCTGGGATAGTCATGGCATTGCAGCAGCCAAAGCGCTGCCAGGTGAATAACCATGTCACTTTCTTTCATTGCCGCATTTAAAATATCTATCTGCAGGATATCACCGCCTACCTCAAAAACTTTTGCTCTGGGGTCTTTAAGCGCGGACTCAATATTATCAGCGGTCCCTCTTACAAAGTTATCATAAATTGTTACCTGCGCAACATCTTCTTTTAAAAGGTTATCAACTACATGAGAGCCAATGAATCCCGCGCCACCGATAACCAGTATTTTTTTTCCGTCAATTTTAGGCATGTACTATAATGTATTATTAATTATTTTTTCAAAAACGCTTTCCATTCGTTTTGCAACAGATTCCCATGAGTAGAATTTATCCACACTTTCTCTCAGGTTTTTGTATCCTGAATTATCTTTGAGTACTTTAATAATTGCTTCTCTGTAAGCCTCTTCTGTTTTAGGAGTTTCTCCTATTTCCGTTATATTATCACCAAGGTAATTGGTAAGTGAATTGGATACAACAGGAGTGTTGCATGCAAGACTTTCAAGAGGGGCAATTCCGGTTCCGCCAAAATAATCAGCTCTTAAAGTCATTAAAACATAAACATCCGCGGCAGTGTAATATTTATAAAGTTCTGTGTTCAGCACTCTGCCAATTACCTTAGCGCCGCTTGATACTGCAAGATCGTAAAATTCTTCACCCCACATATCAGCAGTTTCATTTCCAACAATTAAAAGTTCAGTTTCAGGTAATATTTCTTTTATCTCAATCCAGATATTTATTAACCTATCAACCTGTTTATACTTATAAAGCTTGCCAACATACAAAATATATTTTTTATTAGGTAATAACCCAAGCTCATTTTTAGCAGCATCTTTTGGAATGACCTTAAACCTGTTTATATCCAATCCGGTTGAAAAAATTTCATATTTCATATCAGGATTTGCCAATTTTATATATTTAACCTGATTAAGGTCGCAAATCAGAAAATATTTGATATTTTTAAATGTTTTCTTTTCAACAGTTTTCCCAAGCCAGGCTTTTATTTTTCTTAATCCCGATGAACTTTCATACAAAAAGAACGGTGACCAGTCACCGTGATGGGTTGTGATTAATTTAGCTCCTTTAAGTGTATATGCTATTTGGTAAGTTTGCCAGTTGTGAGTATGAACAGCAAAAAAGATAGGGTTATGATCTTTATGCTCTCTTCTTAGGGCTTTTAAGAATTTACCTGAATAGTATCCAAGTTTAATTATATTTAAAGAACGATAAACTTTGAATTTTATGCCATCAATTATTTTTTCAAAATACTTTCCATCACAATATCCGTCTAATCTCCATACTTCAACTTCATATCCATTTAAATAATTATGAAATAATTTTCCAAAGGTACCTCCAAAGCCATAAGTATAAAACCTGTTCTCATTATCCGGTTTACTGGGGAATTGACTCGGTTCATAATTAAAACATAAAACAATAATTTTATGCTTCATAATTTAAGATGGTACACTTCAAATGCTTCGGCATACTCTACACCAAATTGCGCTCCTCTTGCGCGCATTAATCCTTTCATAACTTCTTTTGAAAAATAATAACCGCCGCTTTTTGTTGTTGACCATTGCGATTTATAGCTCTGCGCGGCTTTTATTTTAAGATTCACAAGTTCAACCGGAAGTTTAACATGCATATTAGGAGCAAAATCATAACCGCTTCTAATAACCTCATAGCCAAAAATAGTTTTTTCTCTGAAAAGCCTGATAACTTCTTCAGCAAGTACAATGTGATCCTGATGTATATCATGTATTGGGGGTGTAAAGATGACATCAACATCTGATTTTGTGGCAATATCATATAAAATGTTTCTTATCTTAGATTTATGATCATGAAATATCCTGGTAGGTATATCAAAAACTCTGAATGGAATTTTATCAAGTCCAAGTATTTTCATAGATTTATCTTTTTCCTTTAGATTTCTCATTTTACCATCTTCATACCTATCGGACATTACAATTACTTTCAGGTTGATCGAGTCAATATACTTCAAAATTGTTCCAGCGCATCCAACTTCAAAATCATCAGGATGAGCGCCAAAAACAATTACATTTTTCTTTTTCCTGCTCTTGTTATTCGAAGAAATTATACTGTCTATCATCTTTAATATTGCTTAATGTTTCGGTTTCTTTACCAGGAAAAGCCTTCTTAAAAGTAAAAATAACACTGCATTTATATATAGAATAAGCATAAAAAAATACATAAATGTCTTAATTCCAACATAATAAAAGCCGTTTTTGACCGGTGGAAAATTATTTGAAAACAGATACAAATAATAGTTAAAATTGGAATAAAATACACTAACCAGTTTCCTGAGGTACTTATTCTTCCATTCAGGTTTTGTAAAGATCACATTTTCGTAGTATTTGAAATAATCTTTGCCAACAAGTGTACGCTTTGTCAGCAAAATACTATCCTGTCCAATTTCATCTTCACGGCGGAAAGTATGTTTGTTGCTGACCTCAACAGCATTCAGGTAATCATGAAATGATCTGTGACTGAACCTAAAACCGAACGATGGATCAACTACGTACCATTTTTGATGCTTACTTGAGTATATTTCGCAGACTACATGCAACGGGTACCCAATATTATCATGATACCCAACCTGGTCAACATCTCCACCCTGTAAATTTACCATTCTGCATGGCACACCAAAATCGTTGCATAACTTTTGGAAAATCTGACAATTCTTACCGCATTCAGCAATCCCAAGGTTATCTATATTAGCATTAAAATACTCCAATACTTTATTGATGAGAGTATCATTATTTACCAGCAGATCCTGGCTTACAAGTTTTGTGTGATCAATTCGAAATTGTAAGGGGTCTTTTGAAAATTCATTCAATTCACTGACAATTACTGAGCTGTAAAATATTTGTTTATAATATATTTTAGGATCATCAGATTTTGAAATAGTAAGGAATATAGAATCATAAGTTGGGGAATCCTCAAACTGAAAGAAAATTTTATTGGTTCTATCAAATTCGCTTTCAGGATAAAATACTTTAATTGTATCATAAAATTCAAATCCGGTATTATGATCCTTTAATTTGAATTTTTTGTTACCTTCTATTGCAACAAGATCTCTCTCTAATTGTATTAGATTTACCCTGTTAAAGTTATCATACTGCAAAGGAGGCGCATATATTTCATCAAGAGTTATAACAGGAATAGAACAACTGCTTCCCCATGCCATATCGAACAACTTGCTGCTAATAAACAGCATAGCTATCATTATCAGTGTAAGCAGAACTATTCTGCGGAAGGAATATGACTCAAGTATGAAATTTATCAATTTTTCATCTATTTAATTCTAAATTAACTGTAAAATCAATAATTTAGTATATAATTAATTATCTGATATAAATTTAACTGTTTTTAAATAAACCAAGAAAATACTGCAGACTTAAGAGCCTCCAAATTTCCCAGCTGTAATCCTTGATACCGCTATAATGGTTTTTGAGATTTAACTCTAAATGTTTCTTATCAATATAATCGAATAAAATATTATTCCCTGAAATTAAATTTTCTTTAACAAAACCTTTAAGCGAGCCTTTTGTCCATTCTGCAAATGGTACGGGGAAGCCAAGTTTATCTTTACGGTTTACAACTTCCTCAGGTAAATATTGCTTTAAAGCTTTCCTGTATAAAGGTCTGGATATACCCCGATGTGATAAAAATTGTGGTTTAAGATTTACACCCAGTTCTACAAGCCTGTAATCCAGAAAAGGAACACGGCTTTCAATAGAATGCGCCATAGATGAACGGTCCTCATAATGCAGCAGGGCAGGAATGGTTATATTCCTGATAAAATGATAAGAAAGATTACCAAGATAATTCCCGAATTTCTTTGGAGGCTCAACATCAAAATATAATGTTCTTTGGTCAATTGATGCGAAGAAATCCCTGTTTAGAATATCAAATTTTGAAGAAAGTTTTGACCTGGTCAAATATCCATATTGCTTTGGGAAAAGCCAGCTGGAAAATGAATGAATCCCGCTTTTACTAAGAAATTGAAAAAAATTACCCGATTCAAATAATAGTTTAAATATTCTTCTATCCTTTATTATTCCCCTTAAGTATGCCCCCATCTGGAAGTAGCCGCCAAATACTTCATCTCCGCCCTGGCCATCAAGCAATACTTTTACTTTTTCTTTCGCCTTTGCCATTACGTACCATTGCGGATAAAGCCCGGGACCCTCGGTTGGAATTTCCTGGTAATAACAAAGACTGCTGAATACTTTTTCGAACTCTTCTTCTTTTGGATTTACCTTATTAGGAATGCAGCCAAATTCATCATTTACCTTATCAATAAAAAACGATTCATCGCAGTTCTTTTCTTCCCATACCGCAGAAAAAGTTTCTATCTTATTTTTGCCATTTCCTGAAGCCAGTGATACTATACTTGATGAATCAAACCCACCGCTTAAGCAAGTTCCAACAGGCACATCACTTCTAAACCTCAGTTTAATGGAATCTTCAAGCAATGAAGTAATTTTATTCTTTAACTCATCTTCACTTAAATTATCTTTTTGATCTTCTATATCATAATACTGTTCAAGTTTAATATTTCCATCTTTATAGATGAGATAATTTGATGCAGTTAATGAGTAAATTCCTTTTAAATAGGTTTCTTTTGTATTAAGTCTGTTTCCATAGATAAGATAAAAAGGGATTTTACTGTCATTAATTTCTACCGCATTCTTATAAATAACTAATGGCTTTAATTCAGATGAGAAAGCGAAGAAATCACCGGTAAAAGTATAGTATAATGGTTTTACACCAAAGCGGTCCCGGGCTAAAAAAAGAATTTTGGATCTTTTATCCCAAATTGCAAAAGCCCACATACCATTAAACTTATTCAGGCAATCAAAGCCCCATTTAAGATATGCGTTAATAACAACTTCTGTATCAGATTGTGTCCTGAACTTATAGCCAAGCTGAATAAGCTCTTCTCGCAGCTCGATATAATTATAAATTTCACCGTTGTATGTGATCCATATATTGCCTCCGGTATCACTCATAGGGCAGTGACCGTTTTCACTCAGGTCTATAATAGAAAGCCTTCTGTGAGCAAAGATAACTTCATTAACACTATTTTCTGAAATATTAAATGCAGGGTATTTGTTTTTTATCGCTTCTGTTGAATCATTGCCTGAATACTGAACTGCCTCTGAATTTGAACGATTAATGACTACATAACCTTCATCATCGGGACCCCGGTGTTTTAAAAGGTCATTAGCTTGTACAATCTTTTTTTTTAGCTCATTATTAGCAGTAATTATTCCGTTTATTCCGCACATGCGGTTAGAAAAGACCTCCGTTTAAATTTATTGTCTGTCCGGTGATGTAACGAGAATTATCTGAGCATAAATATTTAATACAGTCAACTATTTCCATCGGGTTGCCAAATTCTTTCATCGGAATGGTTTCTTTTATCTGTTCGCGGATATCTTCGGGTATCTGGTATAACAAACCGGCATCAAAATAACCGAGCGATATTATATTAGAGGTAATGTTATTCTTAATTACCTCTTTTGAAACTGTTTTGCTTAAACCACCAATCCCAGCTTTTGAAGCTGAATAAGCCGCAGTACCAGCGACACCAATTTGCGGCACGACAGATGATATGTATATAATTCTGCCGTATTTGTTTTCTTTCATTACCGGCAGCGCATATCTTGTACAAAGGAAAGGTCCGGTTAAATTAACTGCGATAACTCTATTCCAGTCATCACTGCTTAATTTCCAGCTCATGGCATTGATAGAAATACCCGCATTGTTGATAAGAATATCAATTGAACCAAAATCTGCTTTAACGTTTTCAATCAATGAACTGATATCTGATTCTGAAGTAATATCCGCTTTGTAAGTCTTAATTTTTATTGCAGGATTGTTTATTTCTTTAATATTGGCTGAAATTTTTTCCGGGTTGGTGTTATATTGCAATGCTAAGTTATAGTTGTTTGAAGCAAGTCCGAGGCTGATATATTTTCCAAGTCCGCCTGATGCGCCAATTAATAAAACGTTTTTGCCTGACATTTTAGTTGTAATTTATTTTTCTGTAATAACCAGCTGGTATGTCTGGTTTCTTACTTTTTCAAGGTCTGCTTTCATAAAAAGTTCTTCATTGTTCCTAATGCTTTCAATCTGCCATCCCATTTTCATAAAAAGTATAATTGAACCATTATTTATTTTAGGCCAGTAACCTTCCTGATGCGTGAATCCTTCATCCATTCCGGTTTGGCACAGCTTAATTATATGCAGTTTTGCGAAATTGAATCTGCGTGTATCTTTTCTGGCATAAGTACAATGGTTATGAATAATATTATCGTAAACAGATGAAAAGTTGACAAAACATAATTCATCTTTTTCATTCATTACAGTGAAGCTGAATTTCCATTTATCAACCAGGGGATTCAGGAAATACTCTTTTTTTTCCTGCTTCCATCCGTAAACCGTTTCATGCTCTTTTCTTATATCATTGATAAATTTCATAAAATCATCAAGTCTCTTATCCATCAATTCCTTTGTTACCAATACGATCTTATACCCGTTTCTGGCCAGGTTGGCTGAAACGAATTCATGAAAATTGACGCCAAGTAAGTCCATAGATTTTTAAAAAGGTGAGTCAGTTTTAGTTCAATTATATTTAAGAACCGAAATTCTTAAGCAATACCATTCTGATAACATATGCAACAGAAATGACCAGGATTAGATAAAATATAAGTGTAATAAAAGAATATTTATTTACCATAAATTTTAATAATGCGCCTCTCCAGCCGCACTCTCTGCATTTATAAAGATTTGCGACACGCGAAAACTTTACAGCTGCTTCAAAAAAATTCTTAGTCCTGCTTCTTCTTATTGTCCCTATTTTTGAACAGGAGGGACATCTGGATGTTTCCGGGAATGTTTTAAAAAATATCCTTAGCTGCAATACTAATTTGGTTTAATTATCTTTTCCTTTGAACTGCCATTTGTGTTCACTCCATTTGTCTCTTTGCCGTTTGATCCTTTACCGTTTGTTCCGCCGGATTCTTTTCCTTTTTCGGAACCATAATAGTAATAATAATATTTGTAGTAGCTTCCATAGGTTGCCTGGTAATCAAAATTGTTCAGTATAACACCAATAAATGTATCATTGATCTTATTTAATGTATCAATTGTATTTACAAGCAAGTCAAGCCTGGTTTTACTTGCCAGACTTACTACAACAGTGCCATCAACATACGATGAAAGCAATTCTGCATCAGTTACAGTCGCAAGCGGAGGTGAATCAATGAGAATATAATCATACTTAGGTTTCATCATGTTCAGGAATGTCTGCATATGCTTAGAAGCAATTAGCTCTGCCGGGTTTGTTGGAATTGTTCCACAGGTCATAATATGCAGGTTTGGGAATGATGTTTCCCTGACTGCTTCTTCGAGTGGCACAGTGCCAAAAAGGTAATCACACAGACCAGGGTAACGCTTCATATTGAAAATGTTATGCATCCTGGGCTTCCTGAAATCACAATCAAGAAGCAGTACTCTTGAAGAAAGAGCAAAACTTGCCGCAAGATTTGATGAAATGATCGTTTTACCTTCTCTTGGAATTGAGCTTGTTATCAGAATTGTTTTAATTGGCTCCGGTTCAAGCTTAGAAAATTGCAGCCTGGTTCTTAATGTTCTGAATGCCTCTGCCGGAACAGAATCAGAATTGTATGCCAAAACAAGCTCCTGCTCAGTATGGGTATGTCTGCCGGCTTTTGGCTCACGCATAAATGTCGGCACCCAGCCAATAAGTGAAATGCCTATATTTTCAAGATCCTCAGGTGATTTAACAGATACATCAAGAATATTTCTTAATAGAGCAAAACCATAACCTAAGCCAAGTCCGATCAAAAGTCCAATTGTTATAATCAAAAACCTGTTAGGTTTTGATGGAGCCTTTGGTACTTTGCCGTAATCTATTATCTTAACATTGTTTGGCTGTGATTCTTCATTAATAAGCGCTTCCTGATATTTTTCTAAAAGCATAAGGTAAACTTTTTCATTAGACATTCTTTCACGCTCCAGGTTTGCATACTCAATGCTCTGCGCGGGAAGTTTATTGAACTTTTCCTGGTATTTATTTAAATAGCTTTTTAAAAGTCCTTCTTTAACCTTATTCTGGTTGTTTAATACTTTTGTTTCAAAATATTTATTTGATAGGCTTCTGAGCTCATCAGGTGTATTTGAATTTGCGCCATCTTTTAGAATGGAGAGTTTTTCATCAAGATTCTTTTTCAGTTCAGCAATTTTTTTATCGGTATCTTTAAGTGATTTAGAATTCTTGATTATTTCTTCATTCCCGGTTTTGGCAAGATCGCGTTGTATTTCAAGCCTGGCAATTTCACCCTGTAGTTCTGATACATATGGATCAGTGATTTTACTTTCAAAATAATCCGTAGCTTTAGGGTCATATTTATCAAGTTCGCTCTTAATATCTGTTAATGCTCTGCCTGTTGACTGAAGATCGATAAGTGATTTATTGTAATCCCCTTCAATTCCAGAGAGTGATGCTATAATTGAGTTCGCCTGCGCATTCAACTCAACTACATTTTCTGTTCTTAAGAAATTTGTAAGCTTATCTTCGGTTTGCAGCAGTGAATTATATTTTTCCTGAACCTGTTTTTCAAGGAATTCCCTGTTAAGTGTTAAATGTCCGCGGTTGTACTTTAATGAGTAATCTGCGTATGCTTCAGCATAACAATTTGAGATAAGCGCTGCTTCCTGCGGTGACGGGCTTTCTGTCTTTATAGAAACAATATCAAGGCCCCTTTTCTGGGAAATTTCAGTTACACCCTGCAGTACATTAGCTATTTGGTTTTTGCTTTTTGGTTCAAATGGATTTTCGGGATTTGTAACAAGCAGGTATAAAGGCATTTTACCTTTTAATACCTGAAAAGAATCCAATAAAGAAGTTGCGGTTTTTTCACGGATGGCAAAGGATTTTAAAATTTCTACTTCGTTGTTAATATAACGCTCAGGTAATTCTCCTTCAATATCAGAAAATATTTTATTTTCAAGAACATTTTCTCTTGGCTTACTAAGCCTCATAGATGAAGCAGAAGCATATATATCAACCTGTGAATACGCATAGAAATATGAAACTATCAATCCGACTGCAATGCTGAGCAATATTGGCACTTTATTGCGCAGTATCAGGTTAAAATAAAACCTGATGCTATGTGAAGATTTTATGTTTGAATCTATGTTGCTGAACGATTTACCGTTAGATTGTGATTCCATATTATATAAATTTTATTTTTCTATTTTTGAAGTGTGATTATGAACGTTGCTATTGATATTATCGAAGTTAGTACAGGAATATAAATACTTAAGTTATCCCTGAATGTGTATCTTTTTTCCTTTAATACAACTACAACATCTCCGGGCAACAAAACAGGATTCATCTTAGGCTGTACAGAAATCTGGTCTCCCCATAAAATATCGTCATAATTAAGCTTTATTACTTTTGGTTTTGTTGCCTGTTCATTTGCGCCCCTTATAATTCTTATTTCCTCAAGGTTTGATTCATCTGTTGGACCGCCTGAAAAACTGATAAGGTCCATAAAAGTAGTATTTATGGGAACGCGGTATCTGCCCGGATATCTTACATATCCCCAAAGATTAACTTCCATATTTACTCCTGTTGGGTCACTAAGATCAAACAGCGCGGCGCTGTTATTTTTTTGCGACATACCCAGTATCAGGCTGCTATCTATTTGAGAATAGGAAATACCGGAAACAAGCATGAATACAAACAGATAAACTATAAATTTCATCAATTTTTACGAATATTTTTAGAAAAATTCAAAACAAATATGATATAGTCAATGCTATATATCGTCATAAAATAATGATTTTTTGCCGATTTTACAACGCACATAAAGGTAATAAAAATCTAATTTTTTGTTTTTCAAGCTAATTTAATGATTTTTTCAAGTCTACTATATAATTTCACCTTTTCATATATTTGTAACTTATGAGTATAGCATTCGTTTATCCAGGTCAGGGTTCGCAATATGTTGGTATGGGACATGATCTTTTTGATACATACCCCGAAATTAAGGAGTTATATCTTCAAGCAAATGAGATACTTGGATATGATATTTCTGAGGTCAGTTTCTCAGGACCCGAAGATAAGCTTAAGCAAACATTTATCACCCAGCCTGCAATTGTATTGCATTCTGTTGCAGCAACAAAGCTTGTTAAGAATAAAGAAGCCGGTTTTACAGCCGGTCACTCTCTGGGCGAATTTTCGGCGTTAATAAAAGCAGGCGCATTGAGCTTTGAAGACGGTTTAAAGCTGGTTCAGCTTCGCGGTGAATTAATGCAAAAAGCAGGGGAAGAGAATAAAGGCACAATGGCAGCAATTATCGGGCTTGATACTATAAAGATAATGGAGGTTTGCCGTGATGCTTCAGAAATGGGAATTGTGCAGGTAGCTAATTTTAATTCACCCGGGCAAATTGTTATATCCGGTTCTGTTGAAGGTGTTCACCGTGCAATGGCGCTTGCTAAAGAGCGTGGCGCGAAACTTGCAAAAGAACTTGTTGTCCACGGGGCATTTCATTCACCACTTATGGCCTCAGCCAAAGAAGATTTTGAAGTAGCTCTGGATTTTACAGAGTTTAAAAAAGTCAAGATACCTGTTTACACAAATGTTCACTCAACGCCAATTACTGCTGATACAGAAATTGAATTTATTAAAGAAACACTATATGACCAGCTAACATCATCAGTTAGATGGGATGAAAGTATTGTTAATATGATAAATGACGGAGCGAGAGAATTTATTGAGCTTGGTCCCGGCAAGGTTCTACAAGGGCTGATTAAGAGAATTGACAATACTGTAATTATTAAAGGCATTGATAAAGCAGAAGATATTAATAAATTATAATAATACCGCGGGAGTCTGCTCCTTCGGAGGAGGATCGAAATGGGAAGTTTGCTGCAAAATAAGAACGCAATTATTACCGGAGGCGCAAGGGGAATAGGGCGCGCTATTGCCGAAGATTTTATCTCCGAAGGCGCTGATGTAGTAATTGTGGATAAGTTTTTTCCGGATGATTTTGAGAGCTGGATACAAAGCAAAGCTTCAAGCGGCAGGAAGATATTATCACGGTCACTGGATGTAACTAATACTTCGGAAACAGAACAGGTTTGCGCAGAGCTGGCAAAAGAATTAGGCAGGATAGATATCCTTGTCAATAATGCAGGTATCACCAGGGATAAGCTTATTATGCGTATGGCAGAAGAAGACTGGGATTCTGTTCTTTCTGTAAATCTGAAAGGCGCATTCAATATGATGAAGGCTCTTTCTATGATTATGGTAAAGCAAAAAGGCGGAAAGATTATTAATATTAGTTCTGTAGTAGGTTTAACAGGAAATGCCGGACAATCAAACTATTCCGCATCCAAAGCAGGGCTTATTGGTCTTTCAAAATCGGTAGCTAAAGAACTTGCATCAAGAAATGTAAATGTGAACTGTGTTGCGCCGGGTTTTGTTGAAACAGATATGACTGCTAAGCTTAACAATGAACAAAGAACTGCAATGTTAAGCGTAGTCCCATTAAAAAGGACATCACAGCCTTCTGAGATTGCCGGGGTTGTAACATTTCTTGCTTCTGAAAAAGCTAATTATATTACAGGACAGGTAATTGCTGTTGATGGCGGAATGGTAATGTAAAGTTATAAAAGATAATTTTAAATCATGTTTATCTTAGGAAGTCTCTTCGGGACTTCCTTTTTTTTAAGCTTTAGTGAAATTCTTTTTAACTGCGCTGCAAGTTTTGGAACATCAATTCCTGAATATACTACTTTATAGCTTTCCAGCTTTTCAATTGCTTTATTCAGCTGAATGAGAGTTCCATTGAAATTATTTTTCTTTGTAAGGTGGTAAAATGCGACAGCTATATGAAGCAAGCCCTGGTAAAAATTCCGTGAATCATCTCTTACATCAAACCAAATATCTTCAAGTATCTCATGGCACTCAAAATAATCAGCCTGGTTGAATTTATCTATCGCGGTAATAAGCCTTGACCTGTTGTAATCACTCATTACAATTAAGGATTTACAGGCTGATCTTCTTTGATTACTTCTTTACTATCAGTAATTATTTCTGCAGTTATTACCGCATTTTTAGTCGCTTCAATTGGTAATTGTTTTTTCTTTCGCTTATCCAGGAATGAATCAAAACTTATTACCCCCGCGCCTGCAAACAGTGTTGTTAGAAAGCAAACGAAAAACAGAAGGTCCTTGTTGAAAGGTATTCCCTCGGTTGGGAAAAATCCGAGTGAAGCAATTTTTACAATTGATACCAATGCAAGAGTGAAACTTGTTATTGGGGTGAAAAAACCCATGATATATAACGCGCCGAAAATAATCAGCAAAAACGGGGTAACAAAACCGATTATGAATGCGGTGTTTTCGCTGAAGAAATTTAAAGCTTTAACTTTATTGATGTAATCTTCTATATTGTTGGCTTGCATAATGCCGAGAGAAAGTGTGTATGCTCCAACAACTAAGCGGATAAGCAATAATCCTATGGATGGTCTTCCGTGTGCTTTAAACATTAAACTCATAGTACAGGAGTTTTAGTTAATAAAATGGAAGCTTCTTGAGGCGACGATCGGATTCGAACCGATGAATAAAAGTTTTGCAGACTTTCCCCTTAAGCCACTTGGGTACGTCGCCGAAAAATGGATGATTTTAGCCAAAAAAGCCTTAAATTGAATTCAAGGCTTTGATTTCTGAGCGGGAAACGAGGCTCGAACTCGCGACCTCAACCTTGGCAAGGTTGCGCTCTACCAACTGAGCTATTCCCGCTAAACTTACGAATGCAATAATAACGCTTTTCTGAATTTATTTCAAGGAACGCATTTTTCCACAAAATTGCTGTCAAATCAAATGCTTTTCTAAAAATCCCAGCCGAAAAAGAACTGCTGAAATATTCCGCTCTGGAATTTTGTGAAATTTTTCTCGATTCTCTTTCCTATATCATACCTTAGAGCTATGATGTAAAACAAATTTATTCTCATGCCAATTCCAACGCTTCCTTTAGTTTCAGTATAAGTTTTATCCCAGGCATTGCCAACATCAAAAAAAGCTGCGCCGCGGATGTATGGGAAGAAGAAATTTATTCCAAGAGGGAAGCGAACATCAACAAGATCGATAAGCGGGAAGCGAAGCTCATTGCTTACAACAAACGCTTTCTTTCCTCTTAGCCCGAATCTCGGCCAGCCGCGCAAATCCCAGCTGCCGCCAATTGCCCACCTTCTTGCTTCATCACCTTCATTCATTAAGTAAGCAAACCTCGAGCCTACTGCAACTGTATTGCTCAGTCTGAAGTATCGTCTGTAATCAAAAATGAATGTGAAGTAATTAACATTGCCAAACTGAATATCAGTAGTGTAACCCAGAGTTAAATTCAAGCGGCTGCCATCCAGCGGACCCGTGGGACCCCAAATGGAATTATCCTTTGTATATGAAATTGAATTTGTAAGCAACAGCGCGCGTCTATTAACACGTTCTTCTGTTATACTGCGTTTGGAGTTTGCCAGTGATATGCTTGCATCGATACGCCTGAAGAATGAAAGCGGGTAACTGAGCGCAAAGTATCCGCCAAATGTTCTTTCATAATATGAGAACTCATCACCCAGGTCGTACCTTCTGCCCGAGAGATGAAAAATTCCGTAAGCATAATTAAGCCTTTGCCCAAGTGATACTTTTGATATAGCAATATTAAAGCTCTTGAAAAATTCCTCACCTGTTTCGGAATTATTATAGACTAAAAAATAATACTGTTCGTTGCCAAGCAAGTCACTCATGGCAAGTATTCCGCCCGCAGTTGCGCCAAAAACCGGGTCTGCGGTAATATTGGTTGTTGCAATATCAAGCGAATATTCTTTTTTATACTTAAGCTGGTTCTTTTGAGGAATGCCCTTAATTTTATCAAATGACCAAAGGTTTTTTGTTTCAGCAAATGAAAACGTTTTTGTTGAAATGGGTGTATCTATTAATTGCGGTACGTTATGAAGCATGCGAACTGATATTCCGCCATTTTCATATGATGCGAATACGATTTTATTTTCACCTGCCCACTTGGGGTCGAAAGATGAAGTTGTGAAGTCAGTTACCTTTTGGGTCTTATCTTCTTCGGTCTTAACTATCTCACCTTTTCCATCAGATGCCGGTTCTTTTACAAGCTTGGTTATCCAGATATTCTGCAGACCGCCTGCTGTTGATGTATATACTATCTTTGTTCCATCCGGCGAAAACTGCGGTGAAAAATCAACCTGCTCGCCTATAGTTAAATAGTTAATGGAATTCGTTTCAAGGTTATATATAAAAAGATTATACATGTTCTTAACACCATACGATGTCCTGTCAGAAGAAAACACAATATACTTTCCATCAGGAGAAATATCAGGGTCGCGGTCATCGTAATAATCATTGGTGAGGCGCTTCAGGGAATTATCAGCAATTGTGAACATATAAAGGTCGCTCTTACCGCTCATATCCAAAGCGGGGAATACCATGCTGTTGCCGTCACTTGCCCACGCCGGTGCGCCTATCTGCACTATATTATCAAAATGGAAACTTGTGACGAGCTTTTCATTTCTTACATCATATAAATGCAGAGCATCTGTGCCGCCTGATTTTGTTGAAAACGCAAGAATGCCTTTTGATGATATATCAATCCCTGTTCTGAAGAAGTGGAATTCCTCAAAGTCCTCAGTACGCTCTCCTTCAATTACAGTAATTACTTTGCCTTTATTTTTAAGGTTAACTTTGAAAAGACTTGTGTATCCGGTTTTGTTACCGATAAAATAAACTTCT
>JANPBV010000097.1:0-7054 GCA_031430615.1 Ignavibacteria bacterium
GGTAAACGGTAAGGTTGCAAAAACTTTTAATATAGATAGCAGCGTACTCGAAGATGGGGACATACTTGAAAACATGAAAGAAGAAATAAATTATCTTTATTTCCAGGGAGCGTTATTTAAAGATTATGTTTTCAGCAAGGCATATCATAAATTTAAAATAGATGAAATTGATACTCTTAAGATAATTTCTAACTGGGTTTACCGTAATTATAAACCCTCCAGAATAATGAAAATGACAGCTAAAACAAAAATTGAAGATGTTATGAAGTTCATTCTCAAAAAATGATATTTATCCCCCGAAACTACCAAATTTTAGGTTAGATTTAAATGTAAAATATTATTATTTATGTGTTCTATAATCCGTAAAAATTCAGTAAAAAAGCTTAAAAAAGCTTAAAATTCTTTGAAATATTGCCCAGATGGCGGAACTGGTAGACGCGCAGGACTTAAAATCCTGTTGGGATAATATCTCAGTGCCGGTTCGATTCCGGCTCTGGGCACATAGTTTTTATTCGTACCACGAATACAGGAATGATTAATTTTAAATTATTCAATTATTCCAAGTTTTGTTTAAACCTATTCACATCTACTTTTCGTGGCACGATTATTTTCTATATAATTTTTCTAGCTTCATATTTTATGCAACACTTTTTTCAAAAATAATCTATATCAAATATTTATATTACAACAATGAAGTGGAATGCTGAAAATATAATAACCCTTTTATTTGCCATCCTGGCATTAGGCTCGGCAATTATGATGATAACAAGGCGCAGCCCTATTACCAGCGCATTATATTTAATTGTAAATTTTTTCTCCATTTCGGGTATTTACCTCATGCTCCGCGCGCAGTTCGTCGCAATTATACAGATACTCGTTTACGCAGGCGCTATAATGGTACTTTTCCTTTTCGTTATCATGCTGTTAAATTTCAGCGGTGAAAAAAAGTTTTCTGAAAGCCTGAGCTATAAAAAAATATCTGCAGTTATACTTGCGCTGCTGTTATTCAGTTCACTTGGAATCACAGCATTTTTTGAATTCTTTGGTAAGTTTAAAACACTTAACCAGAACGCTGAATTGCAGGGCACAATACAGGCTGTCGGTAGGGAGCTTTACACTGTTTATTCATTCCCGTTTGAAGTTGTTTCATTTGTACTGCTTGCGGCAATTGTTGGCGCTATAGTTCTTGCACAAAAGAAGTTTGAGTAATGTCTTCACCCCTCACATCCGCATCCAAAACAAAACGAATACTCTCCGGGGTTAAACCTACGGGCAAAGCGCATATTGGAAATTACCTTGGCGCTATGAAGAATCATGTTAACATGCAGGGTGACCATGAAAATTTTATTTTCATTGCTGACCTGCACTCACTCACTACAGTTAAAAATAAAGCTGAACTTCAGGAATTAATAATTGATCTTGCACTTGATTACCTTGCGCTTGGAATAGACCCAAACAAAACAGTTTTCTTTCGTCAAAGTGATGTTCCTGAACATGCCGAGCTTACCTGGGTGCTTAGCTGTTTAACACCAATGAGCATGCTGGAACAGGCTCACGCATATAAAGATGCAGTGGCAAGAGATAGTAAAGAAATTAACACGGGACTTTTCACATATCCCGTTCTGATGGCTATTGATATACTTATCTATAAGCCTGATATTGTTCCCGTTGGCAAGGACCAGAAACAGCATGTTGAAATAGCACGTGACCTTGCGGGAAAATTCAACCGCACATATGGCGAGGTCTTCAAGCTTCCCCAGCCATACATACCCGAAGAAGTTGCGGTTGTAATAGGTACAGACGGGCAGAAAATGAGCAAGAGCTATGGTAATACCATTGAAATTTTTGCAACTGATAAGGGATTAAAGAAACAGGTAATGGGTATTATAACTGATTCCACGCCAGTTGAATCACCAAAAGACCCCGCTAACGATACTATATTCAAGTTATATTCTTACTTCTCAACCGGTGAAGAAAAAGCCGCACTTGCTGATAAATACCGCGCAGGTGGAATTGGTTACGGTGATGCAAAGAAAATGCTTCTTGAAAAAGTCATTGAAACCTTCAAACCTTTCCGTGAAGAACGTGAAAGATTAAAGAATGATCTTACCTATGTAAAAGATATCCTCAAAAAAGGTGCAGAAAAAGCACGGATAGTTGCATCCGAGACAAAAGCCGAGGTCTGGGATAAAATCGGCTTAGGTATTTAAACCAATCCAACGAAGCCGCAGCCTTCAGGCTGCGTATAAAATAAATGATAATCTTCATCTCCGGCTCAATCAATTCCGGCAAAACCACAGTCGCCAATTTACTTAAGAAAGAATTCCCGCGCACTGCGCATATTGAGGTCGATACTTTGCGTGATATGATTGACTTTATGCCGCTGGAAGAATCAATTCCCCTGAATCTAAAGAATACGCTTTCTCTTACACTCAATTTCATCAAAGAAAATATAAATGTCATCATTACCTATCCACTCAGTAAAACCGAATATGAGTTCTTCAACCAAAATCTGCCACTTGAGGTTCAACGATTTTTCTTTACTCTAAATCCAAGACTTGATCATGCCCTAACAAATCGCAGTACACGTGAACTTACTCTTCAGGAAGTTGAAAGAATTAAATATCATTACCAAACGGGAGTTAACAACCCGGACTTTGGAATAACAATCGATAACACGATGCAATCACCTGAAGAAACCGTAAGCGATATACTTTACTATATTGAGCAGCGTGAAATTAGGTATAAAATGGAAGATTAGTTTTTTGATTATGAAAATTTCGCTTTTTTTGACCCCTTCAATTAACTAAAATCAATAACTTAGCTAAAAATCATAATAATTAGTGAATTGAATCACCAAATATTATAATAATTTGTGAATTAAATCACTTTTCATTATATTTGTTATATGATTAATAGAAAGCTTGAAAAAAGTATTGCAACTTACCTTTTTAAAGGTAAATGTATTGTAATATACGGTGCTAGGCAGGTAGGAAAGACTACATTAATAAGATCCATAGTAAAGGATTATGAATCAAAAACACTATGGTTAAATTGTGATGAATTAGATAACAGGATTCTTCTGCAGGATACAAATTCTACCAGACTGAGAAATTTAACACAAGGTTATAAAATTGTTGTTATTGATGAAGCGCAACGGGTTGAAAATATTGGTTTAACATTAAAAATATTTACTGATTCAATACCAGAAGTACAAGTGATAGCATCAGGCTCTGCTTCATTTGAACTTGCATCAAAAATTAACGAACCTCTGACTGGCAGAAAATACGAGTTCCAAATATATCCTTTATCGTTTTCCGAAATGACTCAAAGTACAACTTTGTATGAAGAAAAAAGAATGCTTCAGCACAGGCTGATCTTTGGGTATTACCCAGAAATTGTAGTTAAGCCTGTGGAAGAAAACGATCTTCTTAAAAGCTTAACAAACAGTTATCTGTATAAAGATATTTTGACATTTGAAAAAATAAAGAAACCACTTGTCGTAGAAAAACTGGTAAAAGCATTAGCTCTTCAGGTTGGCAATGAAGTTTCATACAATGAATTAAGCAGGCTTATAGGTGTTGATAAGAATACAGTTGAAAAATATATTGATATTCTTGAAAAAGCATTTGTTGTATTCCGTTTAAATGCATTTTCCGGTAACATCAGGAATGAAATTAAAAAAAGCAAGAAGATTTATTTTTATGATAATGGGATCCTCAACTCTGTAAACTCAAATTTCAAAACAGCAGAAAACAGAAGTGATATAGGGTCTCTTTGGGAAAATTTTATTATAAGCGAACGTAAAAAAGCCTTTAACAATATCAACATTGATTGCAGACAGTATTTCTGGCGTACTGCACAAAAACAGGAAATTGACCTGGTTGAAGAAACAGAAGAAGGATTAAGTGCTTATGAAATTAAATGGAATTGCAGAATCTTTAAATTGCCTGCAATATTTAATTCAAAATATAAATTAGTAAACTCCGGATGTATTGATAAAAATAATTTTGAAAACTATGTTAATTTAAAATAATATTACATCTTCAAAACTATCTTCCCTATCACCTCACCTTTAGCCATCATCCCATGTGCTTTTGCAGCATCTTTCAATTCCAGAGTAGCGCCAATATGCGGTTTTACTTTACCCTCTGATACAAGTTTAATAAGTTCTTCAAGCTCATGCTTTTCTCCAAGGTACAAACCTAATAGACTTATATGCCTTAAATATGTTTGGTGCAGTGATACCATAGCTTCTCTGCCGGTTAATATTCCGCAGAATAAAATCTTGCCGCCTTTTTTTACCATCTTGAAGTTTTTGGGAAACGCTTCGGGTCCGACGTAATCAAGAATAACGTCAATACCCATTCCTTTTGTAATACTTAATACCTCATCATCAATTGCAGAACCATCACGGTGATTGAAAATATGGTCCACTCCAAGTTTTTCAAGAAATTCAATTTTATCGGGATAGCCTGCAGTTGTAAATACTTCTGCACCTAAATTTTTGGCTAACTGAATTGCAATTATTCCCAGGCCGCTTGTGCCGCCCCATATAAAGAACTTATCACCTTTTTGCACATCACCAATTGTTTTAACTGCGTGGTAAGCAGTGAGTCCCGCAACAGGCAGACATGCAGCATCTTCAAAGGAAACATTATCTGGAAGTTTGATAAGTGATGATTCCGGTACTGCAGAATACTCAGCATATGAACCATTACGGTGCATCCCAAAATACTGCCATGCGGGTGATTGCCCAGCTTTGCCTCTTCTTGCCCAGTCATCATCAGCCTCCGAAACAATTGACCACGAGGCGACTCTATCACCTTCTTTGAATTTCTTAATATCACTGCCGGTTTTCGAAACAACTCCTGCAATATCTCCTCCCAGTATGTGCGGAAAATTTAGTGAAAGTCCCGGATATCCGCCACGTATCACAAGATCAGCACGGTTAATTGATGTTGTTTTAATATTTACCAATACTTCTTTTGATTTTATTTCGGGTATTGGGTGAGATTCTGTGTAAATAAGTTTATCTGTTCCGCCGTTTTCGTTTAGTATTACTGCCTTCATGGTGTTTTTATTTTTTTTGTCAGTTCATTGAACGGAAACTGCATTTTTAAAATAGTTACAAAAATAAACAATAGCGTTTTACCTAACAACACGAATAAATTTCTATTGAAAATTATCTACTTAAATTAATCAATAAATCCCTTATTTTTGAACTATGGCAAAAAAATCCGGCTACATGTGGTTACTAATCATTATGCTCTTGATCCTTGTAGTTGATGCTTATTACCAGGTTGAAAGCTCGCCAATACCTATATGGCAAACCCAATGGTTCTTCTGGAGAATGTGCGCTGTATTACTGATAATATTAAGCTCCTTGTTTTACTATTATCTCGAAGCTTCAAAGAAAAAGAAAAAGGAGCTTGAGGAATTTAAAGAAAAGATAATAGAACAGCAGGAATCGGAATGGAAGGTAATAGCAGGTGAACTTCACGATAGTATAGGGCAGAATTTAAGCGCAATAAATATTTTTCTGCAGCAGGAATTAAAAAGTTCCGATGAACCCAGAGAAAAACTCGTTCAGGCATCTTCGCTGGTTATAGAAACTATTGATGAAGTGAGAAGAATTTCACAAAGGCTCTACCCAAAACAGATTGAAAGACTTGGACTTACTGTATCTATTGAGGCAATGATAGAGCGAATATCCTCAGCATCGGGAATAAATTTCAACCGCAATATTGATAATATAGATAATGTCCTCTCCCGTGAAAATGAAGTGCAGTACTTCAGGGTAGTGCAGGAATTGCTTAATAATATCATGAAACATTCCGGAGCTAATAGTGTTACATTTAATGTAAGACGTGCTGTAATGTTCATAGTAACAGAAATTAATGATGACGGTGTTGGGTTTGAACTTTCACAACCCGGAAAGCTTGGCTTTGGCTTGATAAATATAGATGAAAGATTAAGAATGATAAAAGCTGTTTATGAATTCAGCTCAGAAAAAGAAAAGGGCACCAATTTTAAGATAACTGTGCCGATTAAATAACACTATAGAGATACTTTTTATTTATCTGGGGCTAAAGCCCGGATTTTTCCTGATTTTTTAATCCACGGTCTAAAGACCGTGGCTATTCAAATACAAATTATAAATCTTTAAAACTATTTTGAATAAAATAAAATTAATTATCGCAGATGATCATCATATTTTCCGTAAAGGTATATTAAGCATTGCCTCTGAAGATGAAAATATTGAAATTCTCGGTGAGGCGGCAAACGGCGATGAAGCATTAAAACTTATTGAAGAAAAACAACCTGATATTGCAATACTTGATATTGATATGCCCGGCTTGAGCGGACTTGATGTAGCAAGGAAAATTAAAGAGCGAAAATTAAACACCAAAATAGTAATTCTAACTATCCATAAGGATAAAGAATATTTTGATGAAGCGCTTGAGCTTGATATAAAAGCATATGTGCTTAAAGAAAGCATCGCAAACGATCTGATCGATTGCATCAGGCAGGTCGCAGACGGTGAGTATTATATCAGCGCCTCAATTTCGGGTTACCTTGTTGAAAAAAATAAAACTGCGCCCAAGCAAAACGAGCTTGATAAATTAACCCATGCAGAAAAAGAGATATTAAAGCTGATTGCGCAAAACAAGACAAGCGCCCAAATTGCTGATGAACTTTTCAGGAGTGTAAGAACAATTGAGAACCACAGGAATAATATTTGCAATAAGCTAAGTTTAAAGGGTCCACATGCCCTGCTTTTATATGCAATTCAATATAAATCATTATTTTAGCTCTAAGTAGTTCTACCTAGAAAAATCAGGTATTGCCCTCTATATACTTAGAATTCCTTAAAAGTTATCTTTGTATAACAAATTAATGCTAAGCTATCATGAAAAAACAAAAAGACGTAAAATTTATAATATACCAGGCTTTATACATATTTGTAGTGTGTGTAATAGCCATCAAGGGCGCTAACCTTGATCTGACCCAGGTAGTGGAAGATGACGGTAAGCCGAAGGCTGAAATAACA
>JANPBV010000098.1:0-7081 GCA_031430615.1 Ignavibacteria bacterium
CAAATGATACATTATCAACTGCCTTTGCAATACCATCATCTGTGTAAAAATATGTTTTGAGGTTCTTTACTTCAAGTAGTTTAGCCATATTGAAAATATTATTATGTTATTAAGCAAATAAGAAAAAAATAATTGATAAAATAAAGGGATTTATCTGTTATTTAAATATTTCGCGAAAAATAACATATTACTTTATTGAATCTTTCCTGCATTTCCTCTGCTTTAATAGCAGTTTTTGCCTCAGTAATTATTCTGATTATCGGCTCTGTGTTGGATTTCCTGAAATTTACCCAACTCGTTTCAAAATCAATTCTTAAGCCGTCTTCAATATTTCTGCTGAACTCACTATATTTTCCATTTATATGTTCTAAAATTGCATCAGGGTTAATATTATCCAGACTTATTTTTGATTTTCTGATGTGATATTCAGGTAATGCTTTTTTATAATCAGAAACTTTCCCCTTAAACTCAGCTATTTCACTTAAGATTATCGCAACACCAACAAGTGAATCTCTGCCATAATGCACTTCGGGAAGTATCACTCCCCCGCTGCCTTCACCGCCAACAATTGCCTTAACATCTTTCATTTTTTTGATAACGTTGATCTCACCAACGGGTGATTTGTATAACTTCCCGCCAAGCGAATTAACAACATCATCAACAGATCGAGATGTTGAAAGATTTATCGCAGCTATCCTTTTAGCAGGCTTAACTTTTGAAAGCACATGCTTTATAACTGTTGTGATTGTATTTTCTTCCCCGAAAGGTTCGCCTTTTTCTGTTATAATTACAAGCCTGTCAGCATCGGGATCAATAACAATACCGATATCCGCTTTATGTTTTTTAACAGCTTTGCATGTATGCTTAAGGTTTTCCGGAATGGGTTCAGGTTTCCTGGTAAAAATCCCGCTTGGCTCGCAATCGACCTTAATTACTTTACACCCAAGTTTTTTTAATAATGAAGGTATGATAAGGGAACCGGAGGAATTAACGCAATCAACAACTACTTTAAATTTCCTTTTCTTTATCTTCTTTACATTAATTGATCTTATATCCAGAACTTTTGCAATATGGTAATCCAGAAATCCGGGGTAATATTCAATTTGTTTTATTTTATCAGCCGTAACATAATTATTTGAAGTATCATCAAAATAATCCCACAACTTTTTATTTTCATCAGCATCAAGGAATATACCTTTACTACCAATGAACTTCATCCCGTTCCATTCCTGCGGGTTGTGTGATGCAGTTATTGATATGCCGCCTGCTGCTTTAAGAGTTTCCACTGCAAGTGATATTGTTGGGGTTGGGGCAACGCCAACATTAACAACTTCACACCCGTTAAAGAGCAGTGTTGTCTCAATCAGCTTTTCAACAAGCTCACCTCCTAATCTGCCATCTCTGCCAATTACAATCTTCTTTCTGCCAATATATTTGGCAAATGCCGAAATGTACTTTACAATATTTTCAGGCGTTAATGATTCGCCAAAAATTCCCCTGATACCCGAAATTGATATTATCGGTTCTTTCATAATATATTTTTTAGCCACAAATTTTACTAATCAAATTTTTTGCAAATTTTAATATAATAACGTTTATTGGATTTAAAACAAACCCCCATTTACAATCAACGGGATATGATAATCACGATTAATCCATGTTTACAAATAAATTCAAACTTAATCTCCCCCCTTCAAAAACCAAGGGGGGATAAAAGCAATAACCTCATATCTTCAATTTGTTAAATTAGTGTAATCCGCCTGACTTTCGCTTTTTGAAAGTTGGTTTATCTTTTGAATTTGTAGTTTTTTATGTTTAATATTATTACAACTAATAAAAAAGCGGAGAGTAGTATTCTCACCGCTTTTAAATTATTTCACTATTTCGCTATTTACTCATTTCGCTATTTAATATGCAAGCATATCTTCAGCAGCTTTTAAGATCCAGCTATCCTGCGGCAATGCATGGCTTTCAAGACTGAACGGAATGTGAACATGAACGCCTGCAACTCTTTTAACAGGAGCATCAAGGAATTCAAACGCATGTTCAGCAATCTGTGAAGCTATTTCCGCGCCAAAACCCATAAACTTTGTATCTTCATAGAAGACTATAACTTTACCGGTCTTTTTCACTGAGTCGATTATCGTTTCTGTATCCAAAGGAACAATTGTTCTCAAGTCAATAACCTCAACACCATATCCTTTTTTCTCCATCTCGCGCGATGTCTTTAACGCTTTTTCAACCATTGCGCCGTATGCTACTATAGTAAGATCATTTCCTTCTTTTTTCACAACCGCTTTACCAAATGGCAGGTAATAATCAGCATTTGGCTCAGGTGATTTTGCATAACCCTGGCGGTATAAGAATTTATGTTCTAAGAACATTACAGGGTCCTTAAGCTGGCATGCGGTTTTTAATAAACCTTTAGCATCAGCCGCGTTTGATGGATATGCTATGTATAAGCCCGGACATTTTGCGAAAATAGCTTCAATGTTCTGTGAGTGATAATGACCACCACCAATATAACCACCTGTTGCAACTCTTATTGTTACGGGACACTCAAAATCGCCGTTTGAACGATAGCGGTACATAATAAGCTCATCTCTTATCTGCATCATAGCCGGCCATATGTAATCGGCAAACTGTATTTCTACAACCGGTTTTAAACCGGTAAGAGCAGCGCCAACGGCAGTACCAAGAATTGAAGCTTCTGCAAGCGGTGAATTAAAGCACCTGTTAACGCCATATTTCGTTGAAAGTCCTTTTGTTGCGGTAAATACTCCGCCTTTTCCATCCTGAACGTCTTCACCATAAACAAGCATCAATGGGTTCTTTTCCATTTCTTCCATTAAAGCATGGTTAATTGCATCAACCATTACAATGGGTTCGCCAGCAGGCACATTTGCTTCATAATCTATCTTAGTCTGCTCATCAGGCGGGCAGAATAAATTATCTTCTATGGTAGAAGGATCAGGTAAAGGTTCAGTATATGCTTCGTCAGCAGATTTGATGACTAAGTCATTTAGTTCTTTTCTGATATTTGCAATTTCTTCATCTGTTAAGATACCTTTAGCAACAAGAACTTTTTCAAACTTTGCAATAGGATCTTTCTTTGTATCCTCTGCAATTGAATCTTTAGACCTGTACTTATCCTGTGAATCTGATGCGGAGTGTGAACGCAGCCTGACAACATCAGCATATATGAAAGACGGTCCTTCGCCATTCCTTGCCAGCCTTACTGCTTCTTTAGCGGTAGCATAACTTTCAAGGAAGTCTGTTCCATCAATATGAAACCTGTTAAGACCTTCAAAACCCGCAACTACTTTATAAACAGAAGCGCCTGCTGTCTGCTGCTCAATTGGAACAGAAATAGCAAACCTGTTATTTTGAATGCAGAATATTGCCGGAAGTTTTGCACGCGCAGCCCAGTTAATAGCTTCAAAGAATTCACCTTCACTTGTTGAGCCTTCTCCGCCGCCTACATATGCAACTTCATCAGTACCACGGTAAACACAGCTAAGAGCTGCTCCAACAGCCTGCAAATACTGCGAGCCTGTAGGTGATGATGCGGTTGGCATTCTTAATTTTTTGCTTCCAAGATGCATAGGCATTTGTCTGCCGCCTGTAAATTCATCAGTGGCTTTGCCCATAATATGCCGGAAAATATCTTTAGCTGTTAATCCAAGCGCAGTGCCGATAGCATTATCACGGTAATATGTAAAGAACCAGTCTTTACCGCCTTCCATAGCCATAGCGCATGCAACCTGAACAGCTTCATGTCCTGAACCGGAAATTAAGAACGTTGCTTTACCCTGCTTAATTAATGTATCAATTCTGTCATCTGTAAATCTGGAAAGCAGCATAGCCTTGTAGGCATGGATCATTTCCTCATTTGATAGACCATGATTTTTTTCAGTTTCATTAAAAAAATCGTACTTTAAGCTCTCTTTTGATACTCCATTAGTGCCTTTTGTTTTCTTTTCTGCTGCCGTTTTCTCTGCCATAGGATTTGAACCCCTCTATTAAATATGATTTTATTATTATTATTTTCTTCAGGAAGCGCTAAAAATTACAAAGATTTCAAATATAAGAATTTTAAAAATATGAAAAAAGGGATTTTTATTGATAAAAGGAACCTATCTTTAAAGATTTTTATATAATAATGTTACAATAAATTACATAAAAATACCTAAATAAACTACTAAAAATGATTGATTTTCTTCAGAAAATATGCCATATTGTGACCCTAACAAACTTTTTTTTAATGTTTTTGAAATAAGGAATAACAAAAATGAAGAAATTATTTTCAATTTTAGCTGTATTATTTACCGGTGTTTTTATATTCGGTATGATCTATTCAGACCCATATGGATCAAAAACAAGCAGTTCATCGGATAACTCTATTAATCAAGTTGTACCACCAACCAGCGATATTGTAAAATTTGTTGACGATATGAATGGTACTAATGATACAGCCGGCCTTCGCGCAAGAGGCTGGATCCCAAAAAGGGGACCTTTAAGCGGACCTGCAGGTACAACACCAAACTGGTTCCAGGGGAACTCTACTGTTTTCGCAGCATTTGAAGGACCTCCAACAGGTTATGTTGGGGCTAACTTTAATAACGTTACAGGTGATAACACAATTGACCTTTGGTTAATTTCACCGGTTGTTAACGGCGCAGCAGGTGATACAGTTTCACTTTATTCAAGAGCACCTGACGCATCAACTTTCCCTGATTCAATAAGGGTTTACTGGTCTTCAACCGGAGATACAGTACCCGGTTCAGGCGCTTTTGTTGAAATAGGAAAATTTAAAGTTTCTACAGCAGGCTGGACTGAAAAGAGATATACAATTCCAACTGTTGGCGCAACAGGAAGATTTGCAATTAACTATAGAGTAGCTCATGGTGGTCCGTTAGGCGCTAATAGTGACTTTATTGGTGTTGACCTTGTAAGATTACTCGGTCCATCTACAGTAGGAATTGAACCGGTAAATAACCAGGTACCAAATACTTATTCACTTGAGCAGAACTATCCAAATCCGTTTAACCCATCAACAAATATTAATTTCTCAATTCCAAACAGTGGATTGGTTAAACTTTCAGTTTTTGATATATCAGGTAAAGAAGTTGCAACAATAGTGAATGGCGATGTTGCTGCAGGAAACTATGTTGTAAACTACAATGCATCACAGCTTTCAAGCGGTGTATATTTCTACAGAATAGTTGCCGGTAACTTCACACAGACAAAGAAGATGTTGATAGTCAAGTAAGCATTACTTGACTTGAAATCCCGCTTGTGGGACTGCTAATTAAGTAACGATAGTTATTTATGAAACCTTGTTTCTAAGGCTTGTAAAATAGAATTTTAAATCGGGACTTTTATGTTAGAAATCCCGATTTATGTTAGTTCTTTATAGTTTGTTGATAAAACCCTGAAACAAAGACCCCCGCCCAAAAGCGGGGGTCTTTGTTATTTATAGCAGAAGATAATAAATATTATTTAGCAGGAAATTTAGAAATTAGTGCATATTTAGCATTTGAAGAAACATTAATTAAAACCTTGATTTTTAAATTCTGTTTTGCAACTTTTAGAGTTATAAAAGAATTCTTTGAAAATTCACTGATTATTCAATTAAAAACAATTTGCGAAAAGTAAACATTTATAGAAAATTTTATAAATGTTTTTATTAAATTTTCTAAAAAATCATTAAAACAGAAAGAAAATAGATGAGAAAATTATTGATACTTTTTTTTGCAGTTATTGCTATAGCAGCAGTAACAAAAGCTCAGGATATTTCTCCTTCTATCGCTCCGTTGTATGACGGTCCGAATTGGGGATCAATTTCTGATACCGGTATCACATGTTCAGGTGGTCCGCTTGTAAGTATCAACAGAGATGATGGCACATACGAAAACGGTTACCGTTCAGTTTCAACAGGTGACTCCACAACAATGGTTCAGAAGATGGTAATGCCATCAACACCATTCAATTTAGTTTCAATGTGTGTTGTTTGGACATCTTTATCACCGGGCGGCAACATTACATTTGACCTCATTATGTATGATACAACAGGCGCCGGCGGAACTGCACCCGGAAATGTTGTTTATCGTGTAAATAATGTTGTTGCAAACAGCACCGGAATATTCCCGGCTCACACAAGATACAGCTATCCAATTAACTTTGTTGCAACTCAGAGAGCTTATTTTGTAGGCGTAAGATGGAATAATAATCCAATATTACCACAGTTCTTCTCAGCAGATGAAAACGGTCCGGTTTCCACAATGGGACCCGGTTACCAGAGAGTTACAACAACATACCCGCCAGTATGGGTGAACATTTCAACTCCATTTCCAGCATGGAAGAGCTGGGGTGTAAGACTTGAAGGAAGCGCTGCCCCACCTCCACCTGTAGGAATACAGTTAACAGCTTGCAGAGGCGGACTTCTTGTTCCAATTCTTGAAAATACAACAACATTTGATTCAATGAATGTAGTATTAGGTACTGGATGTAATATCATAGATGTTAATGTAAGAATTGATACAATTTTACATACATGGGTTGGTGATATACAAGCCACTTTAAATAGAGGTGTAACCAGCGCGATAATTATTAATCGTGTTGGTGGTTCAGGCGATAACTTTATAAATACAGTATTAAACGATTCAGCAACAACACCAATAGCATCTGGAACAGCTCCTTTCACTGGATCATTCAGACCATCATTTCCGCTATCGGTTTTCAATGGAGCATTTGTATCAGGTTTCTGGAGAATTGCTCTCAACGATAATGCAGGTGCTGATACCGGTACTTTAAGAAGATGGTGTTTAGTTATTACATACTCAAACTGTATAGGCGGAATTCAGACAATTGAAATTCCTAACTACTACAGTTTAAGCCAGAATTATCCTAATCCGTTCAACCCATCAACATCAATTAAATTCACTATGCCAAAAGGCGATAACGTGAAATTAGTTATATTTGATATATTGGGCAGAGAAGTAAAAACATTGGTTAATGAATACAGAAATCAAGGTGTTTATGAAGTTAGCTTTGATGCATCATCACTTTCATCAGGCGC
>JANPBV010000099.1:0-2484 GCA_031430615.1 Ignavibacteria bacterium
TAATGATGTAAAGTATTCTTTCAATCTTGGAAATATTATGGTTAACTTTAATAACATCGGATTTTCAAGTGATATTGATACTTCTATTGAAGATTCTGGTGATCTTAACAGCAATATGGTGTCAAAAGCATTTTCACTGAATGAAAACGATACGCTTATAATTGGCAGAAATGCTAATTATATGCTTGAAGACCCCAATGGTATTTTTACTGAGATAGAATACTGGGTAAAGCTGATAAACAAAAGCACAAACTTGGTGCACAGGCTCTTAGCGCATGATACTCTGCATATTACTGATTCGCTGCAAATTGAGTACCTTGAAGGATATATTATAAGGAATATTCCAAATGGCAATGATAGTTTTTTTGTACAGCTTGAAATAGATACAGTGGATGGTAATTTTGGGATTGGCGGTGGAATAGGTGGTGATGGCGCAATTGGCGGAGATAATATTCAAGGTAAGAGAAAAATATATTGGGAAAATGAAAAAATATCCAATGGAAATAATAATATTCCAACATCATTTAATCTGTATCAAAACTTTCCAAATCCGTTTAATCCTGTAACTGTAATTAAATACGATTTGCCTAAAGATGTTAAAGTTACCGTTAAGGTTTATGACTTATTGGGTAGAGAAGTTACAACACTGGTTAACAATGAATTTAAAAATGCAGGCAGATATGATTTAAACTGGAATGCAGGAAATTATGCAAGCGGTGTCTACATATACAGAATAGAAGCAGGCGATTACATTGAAACTAAAAAAATGGTTTTGATAAAATAACATTAAATATTATCCTTGAATTAGCCCGCAACCTTGACGTGCGGGCGTTCTTATTTTCCTTATCACATTTACTAATTACCTGTTATAACCCAACTAACATAGACACGTTATTTGGTATGTAGTCTTTTACATAAACTACAAAGAAAAATCACAAATATAGAAAAATTATTTTAGCAAATAATCCCCCTGCAATTATAATAATTATGATAGAATAGGAGCTTTGCTTAAAGTAATACTTTAATCCAGTTCTTTATCTGGTATTGCATAATATTCTTTTTTAATTTAGATTTGTTGTAGTTAAAGCTACAACAGAAAAATTATGGGGAAAGAAATAGAAAAACTAGAAAGACTGGGCTTCAGTAATTATGAAGCAAGGGTCTTTTTTGCATTATACCAGGGCTCAGTTATGAGCGCGGCTGATGCGGCAAAAGAAGCCAGAATACCCAGACCATCGGTTTACGAAATACTTAAGAACTTCTGTAAAAAGGGAATATGCAACGAAATACATACTCCCTCAAAACAATTATATGAAATAATTGAAAGCGATGTACTTGAGAGCAAGATAGAAAATGAGATAAGAAAAGAAACCGGCTTAAAGTTATCGCTTGTAAAATCCACCTTCAGGGAAATAAGACCTTTGCACCGCTCAAAAAGACCCGCTGAATTTTCAACAGATGTGGAGTTGATAAAAGGCTTTAACCGCAGCAGGGAAATGAAATTCCAGGACTTAATTAAAAGGTCAAAGAAAGCTATACTTTACATGAACCGTTTTGAAGGTAATATCTCCGATCGTTTGGATTCTGAAACAAAGAATTTTTATAAAAGGGGAGGTCATTTCAGGTCAATTTACGAAGCTAACGGTAACTTTAAGGTAAAGATAAATAACGATTGGCAGGTAGTTTCTAAAGATGAGTTAATAACGCTTTGCAAAAAATTTGAAAAACAGGGAGAAAAGATAAGGCTCTCAGGTAATGTGCCGCAGATACTTGCCGTTTTTGACGGCAATACTGTTTTTATCAGTCTTTATGATGAAAACGTACCAAGAAGCGAAAGATCGGATGTAATAATTCACAATAAAAGGTTTGCAGGTTTTGTCACTGAAATGTTCGAGCTTTATTGGGATAGGTCCGACAGCATAGAATCATTCGCAAAAACATTAGTAAAATAAATATAATCAATCAACAAAAAAATTCATAATAATTTATCTATTAGGGGGATAAAAACATGAAATCAGCAATAAAACTATTTGCAGCAGTATTCTTTATTTTAGCAGCAGTCAGATTACTAGAAGCTCAAACAACATATTCAGTTAGTGGAAAAGTCAGATATGCCGATAATAACCAGATTGTAACATCAGGATTAGTAAAATCATTTGATTTATCTGGAAATCTTGTAGGTACAGCTAGCATAAATGAACTTGGTGATTTTATTTTATGGTTGCATTATTATCCTCAGGACGTTATCGGTATTCCTGATGATGAATGGGAAGATTTTGTTCCAACCGGTTATCCTGATAAAACCGATCCGGCATTATTTACACATATTGATGTTACCGGCAATATGACAGGTGTTGATATATACGTTCAGCGCAGAATAGGCGGATTAAGACCCGGTGTTATAACTACAGCAAGCGGAATTGTTTTAAGTAATAATGTACCGGTAAGTGATGCTATAATATACGCAAAGCAGGGAAATGAATA
>JANPBV010000100.1:0-2673 GCA_031430615.1 Ignavibacteria bacterium
GGTGCGCCGCAATCACTCGCGAAAATGGTTCATATTAAATTGCAGTTTAATGCTCCTCAATATCCCGGAGTTATACAAATTAATTCTGAAATACCAAATGAATTCGCACTCAGGCAAAATTATCCAAATCCGTTTAACCCAACAACAAAGATCCGCTTCACTATTTCGCCAAACGTCAAACGTGAAACGTCAAACACAAAAATAATAATATTCGATATGCTTGGGAGCGAAGTAGAAACGTTGATAAATGAACAATTAAATCCCGGTACTTATGAAGCTATTTGGAATGCTGCAAAATATTCCAGCGGTGTATATTTTTACAAGCTAATTTCTGTAGATTACTCAGAAACCAAACGCATGGTACTAATTAAATAGCAAGTTGAGGAAAGAGTGCAACTCTTTCCGAAATCACGCTTTGCGGGACGGAGTGTACTACTATATAATTGAGTATGCCGAGGAAATATCGGGAAAGAGGAATTCAATTTCGAGGAAGATGGTATTTGTAAAATAATCGGTTTATTTGGTATACCTGCCTATTATTGGTTAATGAAATATTAGCTTCATTTTAATTGTAATTAAATAGAATTAAGCATTGAAAATGTTGTCTTTTATTTTTAGATTGTACCATTCATAACACATTTTCAGCAGTAAATTCATAGTTCAGGAAATAATGACTATGTACACTTTTTATGGGAAGGAGTATTAGCCGGCAAACATTTTATTATGTACTGCTTGAATATTCTGAATTATTTTTTTAGTATCATAATAGCCTTCTTTCTTAGCATAGTTTTGCTCGTTAAACAGGAGGGTTTCTTGGGGGTTCAGGAAGTGGCGATTTTAGGGTAAATTAATTAAAAACTTACAATACCAAAATTAATTTTTATAATTAAATTACTTGACAAGTTTATTTAAATCTATTATATTAAATCAAATAATTAGCAAAAATGTCAAATTATTCAAAAAAACATAGGAGAAAAAACTAATGTACAAGAAACTGTTTACTCTTTTGTTGGCGATAGTGATGATCGGTTCGATCAATTCATCATTTTCAACAGATAAAAACAAAAGCTACAAAATTGTATTTAATGGCGACGCTTTAAGAGGCGATAACGGACCTTTTGTTTACAACGGCACAAGGGTTAATTGGGACTTAGATGCTAAAATTCCTGTTTACACAGATGCAGTAACTACCGTAACAATTAACGAAGTTAATACAAATGCTAGAACACAGTATGACTTACAGTCAAACTCATGTATTCAGTATATCTGGCAGAATCCTGCTAATGCACAGGAAATGCATGCTGTATTTATGACTTCAACTGATCCCGGTCCAGGTTATGGAAACAGAAATGCACGTTATTTCTATACAAGCAATGGCGGCACAACATGGGATTACATTGGTGTTGTTGCAACAACCAGAGCAGGCTTTCCATGCATAACAGCTACTCATGATAGCAGAGCAGTAATCATGGCTCATTGTACAGAAAACGGTGGAATTCAGAGAGGTTATATGTTTGTTGACGTATTTGCAGGAGCAGGTACATGGACAACATTAGATCCACTTTGGTCAGATCCTACTCTTGGTAATATTTGGCCATTTGCCGCAGCTACATGGCAAGCACCTGCTAAGGTATTATTCTGCGGTTCACAAAATGGAAATGATTCAATTTCCTATAATATTGCTACAAATTTAGCAGGACCTCCGGGAACATTCAGTGGTTGGACTACAGTAACCGGTTCATCAGCAGAACAATATTCTGTAGCTATCTCTGATGACGGTACAAGATATGGATTTGCCTATATTGATGATGTTAACGGAGTAAAGTTTCGTGAATCAACAAATGGCGGAACAACATTTGGCGCATCAGTTGTTGTATTAAACTGGAATCCGGCAGATAGCTTAGGCGCAATAAGAAGTATAAATATGACATACAAAGCTAACCAACCATGTATAGTTATAGGTCTTGCACGCACAGATCCAGTTGCAGGCACATTCACTCCAGGTTTACCATCAAAAGTAGTTTTCTGGTCACCAACTATTAATGGCGGTGTACCGGTACAAATTGACCAGGCTCCAGGCTTAAACGGTTCAAACACTACAAATGATGTATTCGTATCATGCACAAGAGCTGTTATTGGTGTTTCAAGCGATAACAATGCTCTTTATTGCGCATATAACAAAGCAAGAAGCGATACCAGCAGTATTGGTAATAACTTCTTTGATATTTACTTATCATATTCAACAAACAGCGGCGCTACATGGTCAACACCATTTCAGTGCACAAATAACTCTGGTCCGTTAAGAGACTATCGTTATGTAGCTATTTCTCCAAGAAATAGTTATGATATAGCTGGACCAAATCATTATGTACATATGATTTCTCAGCAGGATTCAGTTCCAGGAAGTAACGTAAATGGCGCTCCTGCTTCAACAGCTAAGATGGTTTATATCAAATATTCAACAAACGATCCAATCGGAATTCAGCCAATCAGCAGTGAAGTTCCAACAGGATATCAGTTAGTACAGAATTATCCAAATCCGTTTAACCCATCAACAAAGATAAAATTTGCTTTACCGGTGAGCGGAATGGTTACATTAAAGCTTTACGATGCAGCAGGCAGACTGGTTGGAACACTTCTTTCACAGAATGTTACTGCCGGAACGTTTGAATA
>JANPBV010000101.1:0-3146 GCA_031430615.1 Ignavibacteria bacterium
GGCAATAAAGAAACATAATCCTAAAACAGGAATTATAATCATATCAGCAAAAAATTCAATTGATGATAAAATAACCGGACTTGATATTGGCGCAGACGATTATTTGACAAAACCGTTTCACCTGGCAGAGCTTAATTCCCGCATAAAATCAGTTTTAAGAAGAAGGCATTTTGAAGGAAGCGGTCAAATCATATTGGGAAGCATGAAATTAATTCCCGAACAAAAAGAAGTTTTCGTAAATGATGTGCCCATTAATCTTACAAAAAAAGAATACGACCTGTTTTTATTCTTTGTTTCAAATAAAAACCGTGTGTTAACAAAGGAGTCGATTGCTGAACATTTATGGGGTGATATGGTTGATATGGCTGATTCATTCGATTTCATATACTCACACATCAAAAACCTGCGCAAAAAACTAACTGATTCAGGCGGGGATGACTGCATTAAGTCGGTTTACGGATCGGGCTATAAATTTTCAACAAAATGAAACTACTCACTAAAGCAAGCATATATTACTTAATATTTTCCGCATTATTATTCAGTGCGGTAGGTTTTATATTTTATAACCGGCTCGAGGAGGTAATAGAGGAAGATTATACCGAAAATCTATACCTGGAAAAAGATGTTATCATTAAATTCATTAATGATTCCGGTAAAATACCGCTGCAGCAGCTGTATTTAGGTGATAATGTTACTTTTTTAAAAACTGATATTACCGTAAAAGAACATTTAAAAGATACAACAATTTATAATTTGCTTGAAGATGAAATGCAGTTAACGCGCCAGCTTATATTTCCTGTCCTGGTATCCGGGCAAAGCTATAGCGCAATACTCAGCAAATCTCTATTTGAATCAGAAGACCTTGTAGAAAACATTGCATACCCTTTTGCCCTTTCAGCTTTTTTCACTATGATCATCCTTTTTGTTTTTACGTGGGCGCTGCAATGGCAGATGTGGAAACCATTTTACTCAACGCTTAATGAATTAAATAATTTTGACGCAAAACAAAATAATTCATTGAGCCTGCCTGCGGCAAAAACCATTGAGTTCAGAATGCTAAACGGTGAAATTGAAAAAATGACAGAGAAAATCAGGAATGACTATAAAAACCTGAAGGAGTTCACAGAAAATGCCTCGCATGAAATGCAGACCCCTCTTGCTATTATCCGTTCAAAAATGGAGATATTGATACAGTCCGAAAAATTAACAAAAGCTCAGACCGGATTAATATCAGATATGTTTTCATCTTTAACGCGGCTATCAAAACTAAACGAATCACTGCTTCTGCTTTCAAAGATAGAAAACGGCCAGTTTGGTGATAACGAAAAGGTTAGTGTAGAAAATATGATAAATGATAAGCTGGGTATCTTTGAAGATATGATCAGCTTCAGAAAAATCACAGTTGAAAAACATATTAACTCCTCCGGTTCGGTAAAAATTAACGCACAATTAGCGGATATATTGTTCAGTAACCTTATCAATAATGCCATAAAACATAATATAAATGGAGGGAAAATAATGTTTGAGCTTAATAAAAATTCCGCTGTAATCTCGAACTCCGGCATTAAACCCTTAAAAGACCCGGAAGGTATGTTTGAAAGATTCAGCAAAGAAAGCGCATCAAGTGACTCAGCTGGGCTGGGTTTGGCAATTTCAAAAAAGATCTGTGATGCAAACGGTTTTAAAATTACCTACAAATTCACCGATAATTTACATAAAATTACAATACTTTTCTAATCGCTACAATATTTCTACAGGATTAAAAGTTAAATTTGTTAAGTTGTAATTTGTAAAACTAAATAAAATAAACATTATGTTGAAAAAAGAGAAATCCCGATTTGCATCGGGAAAAAAATCGATCTTAATAATCATTTTAATGGCTTTTACTTGTGCGGTAAATGCCCAGAAGCTTAAAGAATCAGATGTACCAACTGCTGTAAAAACGGCTTTTGTAAAAATGTATCCCAGTGCTATATCTGTTGAGTGGGAAATGGAAAACAGTAAATACGAAGGGGAGTTTAAAGAAAACAGTGTTGAAACATCTGCCATTTTTGAACCCAACGGAACATATGTTCAGACCGAAGTTGAAATAGCGGTATCATCTCTACCAGAAGCAGTAAGCCAATATGTAACAAAAAATCTAAAGGGCGAAAAGATAAAAGAAGCAGCAAAGATAACAGACGCTAAGGGAACAATTACCTATGAAGCAGAGGTTGGAGGAAAGGATTATATATTTGATGCGAGCGGGGCATTTCTGAAAATAGATTCCGACGGACCTGACGACAAAGATGAAGATGACAAAAAATAGAAGCAGAATCTATTAATATAGTTTAAAAAAAACTTTTTCCTCCTATACGAGTCGATCTATGATTCTACAAATCCTGGTTTCGTAGAAAGACTCGTAGAGAGAGCAAAAAAGAAAAAAACACATTAAAAAAAAGGGAAAAATACATTGAAAAATTTGCTTGCTTTAATTATTTTATCAACAGTTTTTATGAGTTTAAATAACAATACATTTGCGCAGTATTCTATTTCTTTAACTGGTGGATACAGTATGCCTATGCCCGATCTAAAAGGTACATATCCTTCAGATACTAACTCATCATACCTGCAAAAAAGCGGTTTCAACTTAGGAGCTGATGGAAAATGGTACTTAGGCAAAACAAGAAATTTTGGAGTAACCTTTTCGTTGGGTTACAATATGTTTTCAAGCGGTAATATAAACGCTGCTGGATCTGATACGACACGTTTTAAAACCAAATCTTCAAAGATTAATTTTTTCAAGGCAGCCGTTGGGGTTGAATATGCATTTAAGCCAAAAGGCAAAGTTAATCCCTTTATCGGAGTGGAGTTCACAGCCAATTTCTTCAGCGGTAAATCAAAATCTACGAAAGGGACGGTTGAAACTACCGGTACTTTGAAATCAGCATCAAGATTCGGTTTAAGTTTTGGAGCAGGCGTTGATATTATGCTTTCAAAACAGATAGGTATAGTTATCGGTGGCAAATATAATATGGCTAACCTAATTGGCAAAAAATACGATACAGCGGTAGCAATAACAGGAGAATATAGACTTAATGATGGCAAACATACAGCCGGTGCAATAACCTATGCTTCTAAGAAACTTAATTATTTGCAGTTCTATG
>JANPBV010000102.1:0-12483 GCA_031430615.1 Ignavibacteria bacterium
CGGGTTAGTTGGGGTCTCAAGCCAAATGAATTTTGTTTGCGGCGTGATGTTATCTACAACATTTATGATATCGGATGTATCAACATATTTTATTTTGATTCCAAGTCTTGAATATATATGCGTAAATATTCGGAACGTACCGCCGTAGATATCATCAACTGCAAGGACCTCATCACCTGAGCTAAGCAGCTTTATCACAGCATCAATTGCGGCGAGTCCTGAAGCAAATGCAAAGCCGTGTGTGCCGCCCTCGAGTGTTGCGATAAGATCTTCTAATACCTTGCGTGTTGGGTTGTTTGAGCGCGAGTAGTCATACCCCTTGTGTACGCCGGGTGATTCCTGTTCATAAGTAGATGTTTGGTAGATAGGTGTTGATACGGCTCCCGTGAGTTTATCAACGGGTACTGCGTGGATTGTGGTTGTTTCGAAATGCATGATAAGTTTCTCCTTTTGTTATGTAGGGGACGCATATATGCTTCCCTTACGGTTTATGAATTTTTTTTTTGAATTTTTGTCCTGTAGAGACGACTCGCTGAGTCGTCTTAAACTTTAGGATTAATTGCAATTTGAGACGACCTAGCAGGTCGTCTCTACAAAAGCAAGAAATTGACAAATAGATAAATGATTATCAGGAGAAAACTTAATCGTTAGGCTTGATAGATATGAGGATGGAGTGTATAAAATAAAAAAATCCTCATAACAGGATAGTTAGAGGAGTGTTTTAAAAACCTTTATACCTGTTTATCTCTCTCCAAAATATCTGGAGCAGGAGTTAGCACCTTACGCATTTTTTGCCGATTATAAGCTCAATGCGGGTTGCTAAGACTATCATAGGGCCTAATCCCTAAGTCTTTCTTGATAAACTGTCTTTTGCAAGACATGTGATTTTAAAGAACGGTTGAAGCGTTTTATGTTACAAAGATAATACAAATAAAAGCACAATGTCAAATGTCATCCCGCAAACGGGATTTCATTCTACTTACCAGCAGAATTCAAAATGTCAAACGTGAGCCGTAAGAAGTATAAAAAAAATCTATTATATTTTGCAGGATAGAGCATAAGAAAATATCTGGGTGAAAAATGAGCCAAATACAAGTAATAAATTCATATTAATCATTATTCATTGCTCATTATTCATTCAATTGTGCGTTTTAATTTTGAATATTTATGGTTAATTTATGATAATTAGACGGAACCACGCTCATCCAATCCGGGTTTTAATAATAAAACACAAGCTCTACAGCAAGGAAAACCTATTTAATGGTCATTATCATCTTTTTTGTCATCCAATGGTACACTTCAATTTTCTCACAGACCTTCTTACAGCACAGGTACGCAGCGCACCGGTCATTTAAGATGAACAAATTCTGGGAGCGATTTTTTTATGTATTCGCCTTCATAACGCAGGGCGCAACATACATGAGTCCACGCGCATACGCGATTATGCACAGGATGCATCACGCTTATGCCGATACTCCAAAAGACCCGCACTCCCCAATGAACCATAAAAACCTGTTTGGTATGATGGAAAATACGAGGAAAGTTTATACACAGTGTTATTGGGAAAATTTTGAAATTGAAAAGAGATTTAAAAAAGATGTGCCTGATTGGCCGTGGTTTGATAACTGGGCAGATTCACGCTGGATAAAAGTTTTATGGATACTTGCCTACATAGCATTTTACGTTGTCTTCGCGACAGCATGGTGGCAGTACCTGCTTCTTCCGGTCACAATATTAATGAATCCGGCGCATGCGGTAATTGTGAACTGGTATGGGCATAAAATAGGCTACAGGAATTTTAAGCTTAAGAATACATCGACCAATCTTTACCCATTCGATATATTTTTCATAGGCGAGAGTTATCATAATGATCATCACCGCAATCCGTCAAGCATAAACATGGGTGTTAAGTGGTATGAAATTGATATTACATATTATATTATACTTCTGTTCAGTAAAGTTGGCATTGTAACGCTGCAGAATAATGCCCACAAACTTGAGCATGAAAAAGATCTCGATCTTGCCGATAGTATTATAAACTAAACCATGATTTTCCTGATTAAAGGATTTACTGATTGACACTTATACTTTTGAACAATATTATGAGCTACTCTCATATGTCAAAGGATTCAGATAAAACTATTTAGCTGAATCCTTCAAGACTGGTTTTTCAGTTTGCCTTTGGTCATCATCTTTTTTCTTGCAGTTCATACAGATAATTCTTTCATTCTCTCTTGCCTTACGGCGGGTAACTTCAAGCACATCTTCTTTGCAGGATTTCAGCGAGCCGCAATCGCGCTGAGAATGGTACGTTTTAGCGGAATTGCTTGAGCATACATAAACAATATCATTATCACCGGGCATAGGCGGTTCATCCTTAGAGCAGGAAATAAAAAATAATGCCAGAAATATTGATATGATTAGTGTTTTCATATCTGATTACTTTACCAAAACCATACGTTTTGTTTCAGTGAATTTATCTGTTGATAATTTGTAGAAATAAAATCCCGATGTAAGTTTTGATGCATCAAAATCAACTTCATACGTACCGGGAGAGAGCTGTTCATTTACCAGAGTTTCAACTTGGCGGCCAAGTATATCATACACATTTAATTGTGTGAACACACCCCGTCCGTTTTCAACGGACACCCCTCTCAAGAGGGGAATTTGAAAATGGATTTTAGTTACCGGATTAAATGGATTGGGATAATTCTGCGATAAACTGAATGCATTAGGAATTTCACCTGAAATATTTGTGATACCGTTCACAATACCACTTACGCCGATTAACGCTAATCTGAAAGTGCTATCGCTGTTGTTAATAGTAAGCTCACCATTAAATAATTGATTAGGTGCATTTGGGGTGAATTTAACCCGTGCATAGCCAAACTGGTTCGCAGTCACTGTTGAAGGAAAACTCTCAACTGTAAACACACCATTACTAGAAGTAACTGAACTTATTGTAAGATTTGTATTTCCGTAATTGCAAATAGAAACAAAATAGCTTACTGTATCACCCGGATTTGCGAGTGTATCGAACTTTACAGTGTATGGTGAGGCTGTTATCTTTGCTTTGGGTGGTGTATTTAATGTTGAATAAAATGAAGCAATTCTTTCTACAAATTCTGGGTGGTCTGCAAACGGGTTGCGGTTATTCTGAAATTGTTTTACCCTGTCATTACGCAGGCGCTCCCTTGCATCAACAGTATCAATCAGGTGGAATTGCCTTAAAGCTGTTTCCTGTGACTGCGCAAGATAACTGCCCCAGTTCTGGTGCCTGATAACAAAATAGAATATTGAACGCGCCGCATTTCCTTTGTGCTGATCTCTGGGTTCAAATACTATGTTATTTGAAACATCCCTTCCAAGTTTTGAGCCGCCAACATTATATGTAATATTTGATACCACAAAGCCAAAAGGATAATTTGCTCTTACATTATTTGGTATAGCATCAGTTGGGAACAAATGATGCAGATCGCTTAACATAGGTTCATCGGGGAAAAAGCTTTGAGGCCAAGTATGCTCGGTATTGAAACCAAGGTTCTGCGCGATAGTTCTGGTTGTCGCATAAATTTTTCTTCCGATGTAAACACACTCAATTGTATCACCGCCGTAATCATCTACTGTTTCAAACATTCTGTCCCTGGCAGTATTATACCCAAGCGAAATATATCCTGTAGTAGTGAATGTTTTTAAAACTGCTTTCAGTGGTTCATCGGTTAATCCCTGTGAAAATGCATAAATAACATCAGGGTATTTTGATGTGGCTATCAAACCATACACCAATGAATAATGCAAACCGCCGTTTGGCACCTTTGCATCAAGTATTAAAAAAGCCCTGTAGGTTAGATTCTGATACGAAGAATATATCACCCACAAACCTGTACTATCATTTGCGTTGATGTTCAGAGCGCTAAGCCGTGTATAGAAAAATGGTGATGTTGTTCTGATAGATGTAACATTAATAACTTTGTTGGTCGGATTCTTAACATATATCAACGAGCTATCAAGGGTTTTGGTTATTGATGTATCAAGATTCACGGTAAACGGCACAATTTGCGCATTTGCCGAAAAGCAAAATATTGCTATTAAAAGCGGTATAAATTTTTTCATAGGGTGGTAAAATACTCTAAAATTGGTGAATATTCAATTTGATAATTTTGCATAGAAGCCGAATCTTAGTACACGACAAAATACAAAAACTATATTTTTTGACGCAGATAAACGCAGAATATTATGATTTAACTCGAAAACTGAACTACTGTACTTGATATTATATTTTCAAATTGACTTAATATTATCATAGTTTATTATTGAAGAATAAATTAGAGGTTTTATCTCAAATCTCTAAATTCAGGAAAAAGATATATAAACAGAGTTTCGAGTTAGAAAACGGTTAAAATAGTATAAATACAAAAATATATCTTACTCTTTGCTCATATTATTTCTGTGTGAATCTGCGTCAAGAAAAATGTCGTGTACATAGAAGCCGAATAGGTACGGCAGATTTTTGACCTCACCCCCTACCCCCTCTCCTAAATGGAGAGGGGGACAGTACCCCAAAATATGGGAATCCTCTCCATTGTAGAGTGTAATGGAAATATAAAATAAATTTTCAATATTGATTATATCATAATATTTATAGATTGTAAACTCACTATTAAATTATAACTTTGTAATATGCATAAAGCAATTAGGAAATCAAGTTATACTTTAAAATCACCTGCTAAGATAAACATTGGTTTGCGGGTACTATCAAAAAGGAAAGATGGTTATCATAACCTTGAAACGATATTTTATCCAGTAAAGATATATGATGAAATAAAACTGGATGTTCAAAAATTATCAACAACAGCAAAAATTAATATTATTAAGGTAATTTCAAAACCTAATGGCAATATCCCAATCAAAAAGAATATTTGTTACAGGGCAGTTGAATTATTCTTTAATGAATTCAAAATAAAAGATAAATACCGTGTCACAATAAATTTAAGGAAGAATATTCCAATCGGCGCGGGATTGGGCGGAGGCAGTTCTGATGCTGCAAGTGTTCTGAAGATACTTTTAAAATACTTTAAGATAAAAGGAAAACCGAATGAGATCCTTCCTTTCGCTCAGGATACAGGCAGTGATGTACCATTCTTCTTACTTGGTAAACCGGCTTATGCCGAAGGGAAAGGAGAAAAACTCACTCCCCTGCCTAAGTTCAGCGTAAACGGTAAGATATTACTTGTCAATCCCGGGATTCACATTTCAACTTCATGGGCATTTAAAGAGCTTGGAATAAAGGGTAAGAAGAAAAGGATACAGAATAAGATTCATAAGTTTGATACTAATAATGAAGCGTTAATGATAAATGATTTTGAGAGAGTCGTGTTCAAGAAATACCCGCAAATTGAGAAGATAAAATATGATATGTATAAGCTTGGAGCGTCATTTTCACTTATGAGCGGCAGCGGCTCAACAGTTTATGGGTTATTTGATTCTGCTAAGATAAAAGTTGCTGAAAAATATTTCAGGGCAAAAAAATATAAGGTCTTTGTAAGTTAGGGCAACTATTTAATACTTTATTAATCTTCCGCAGTGTCCTTTTCAAGAGACACTGCGGGAACTAAAAAATATAAAGTTTTTATAAGTTAAATCGATTTTGATTCCCCGTTGTTGGTGTTGTCACCAACAACCAAATTAATTTGTTGTAATCCGTATAGTCTGTGTTATTTCTGACTTTAGTACTTGGAGGGTTCTGCCATTTGGATTATGTTATGACAAAGAATTTAACAGACTACAAAAGTCTTATTATGTAGTGTAAATCCGGTTAGTTTAAAGCTAAAATTAATTTTTAAGAAATGAACAGACTTTTGTAGTCTAAAATTAAGGCTATGAGTTTAGTACACGACATTTTTTTATGACCACAGAGATTTTTAACTAATAATTGACGCCAGAGGCGTAATACATCTATAATTAACATGAGGATAACTTACGACACCATAGGTGTCGAACATTGTACTGCTAATGGGTATCCTTCCTTTGGGATAGGAATATATTTATGTACGATGCCTACGGCATCGGTTAATATTCGATTAATTTATCTATAAATGTGGAATCCCTACGGGATTCTTGTCCCAAAGGAAGGATACCCATTAAATCTAAACCAAATGCAAAAAAATGTGGTGTACTATACAAAAAAGACAGGCGTATAACCTGTCTTTATTGTTAAAAAATATTCTTATAGAACTAAAAGTTTACTGATACATTGAATGTTGGTATTTGTTTAATTTGATAAGTGTAAGGAGAAGTTCTGTTTTGCATTCTGAAGCCTGTTTCAACTTTAATTTTGCTGTTATAAGTTGAAATCACCCAGGCTGCATCTGCCGCGCTTAATATATGGTTAAGGATTGCAGTAACCGGACCGATCTTAGCATAATCAAAGAGATCATTCGCCTTCTGACGCTCAACGGAATAATTTGTAAAAACAGCGTCGTGATATGTTTCATACCAGTATGGTCCATTTGCTTTTGTTGGTGTGTGAGCCAGGTTTGTCCATCCAGCCTGAAAGTTCTGGTACTTTCCGATCAATTCATAAAACTGCTGAGAGCCGTATTCCGGCATAGTATGCGAAAAATTAGCCCGCTCGCAAACCATTATCTGTTCACGCAAAATATCCCTATTCGGTTCATCAGGATTTATTCCGCTATTTTCATTGAATCCTTCATCCTTTAGCCAGCGGGCGTATGTTCTGACATCCCAATATTGGTTTGCATACGCTACATATTCATCTTCTTTGCTTTGACCTTTGGTCTGGAAATAAGCGTAAGTTGCCCATGCTAATATTTCCATTCCAAAAAATATTCCGGCTTTAAGATAATTTCCGCCGTAGAATTCACCCGAACCCGGTAAGAGAGCAGAAAGTAAAACCCCCAGACCTACAGATTTTTTCTTTTTATTATTAACCTGCATATTACTTTCAGCCTCAAGGAATTTATTTTCCGGTGTGCTTAATGCTTTCAGGTCAATTTTAGTCAACGGAGATATTCTGTTCCTTGTAATTCCAAAGAACTTATCATTAATAACAAGAACTTTATTTAAGCGGGCATTGCTAAGAGATAGCTTTTGAATATCTACCTGCTGCGCTGATACTGAGGATGAAAAGATTAATACGGATAAGATTACAGTTAATAACGCAGATACTTTGATTTTCATAATTTATTAATAATTTACTTTTGATAAAAATAAAGCGTGAGAAGGTACATACTGTGTCTTTATTTCATCTCCTTTTTTGAATTTTTGTGTAAATTCATTTAAGCTCATTTTTCCCGAAGCTACTTTAAGCATAGCCCCAATAATCGCGCGAACCATTGAATGCAGGAATCTGTTTGCTACTATTTTGAATTCAATTATACCATCTTTTTGTTTCCTGATATCCACTTTCATTACATTGCAGTTAAACCTGTGGTCGTCTTTTTTATTCTTGCAAAGTGACTTAAAAGAATGCCAGCCATTAATTGCCTTGCAGAAATCTTTTGCTGCAACAAGATCAATATCATATTTAATATAATATAACTGCTCCCTGCCTATTGCTTTATTGACCCTTGTTATCCGGTAAATATATTCCCTGCTCTTTGCCGAGTATCTTGAATTAAAATCTATTGGGACAGCAATTAGTTTCTTTATTAAAATATCATCAGGTAATAAAGCATTCAGGGAATAAATTAATTTATTTTTACCGAATGAATTATACTTTGCTTTGCTAACCCTGAAATTCGCAGCCTGCCCGTATGCGTGAACTCCTGCATCAGTTCTTCCCGCGCCCATTATTGTAATTTTCTCACCCGGGAATAAAACTGATAACGCATCCTCAATTGTCTGTTGAATACTTTTTAACTTTGATTGTCTTTGCCAGCCGGAATAATTTTTGCCATCATATTCTACAACCAGTTTAAGGTTTACAATTTCATCTTTCACATCATCTTTCAATTTCTTTGGATCAGAAATTCTTTGAAATATTCAGTTTTATCCCGTCAATGCGGTCAAAATGTTTTTGCACCCCGGCTGTCATTTTAAATCCACCTGAACCGGATTCCTTTAATTCACTATTATAACTGTTGGCTGCAAATACCGCGCTAATACCGCTTATCAAATGATTGATAAAGACTGCGCCTACCACAAACAGCCTGTCATTTAACATCCTATCACCGCCTATTTTATCTCCCCTGTACAGTCTGCGTTCTTCGTCTGAATTCCAGTAAAAACCATAACCCTGCTCAGGATAATATAACTTATCATACTCACCAAAACGGAGCTTTTCGTTATTGTACTCATCAACATTACTATAGTTTGCGATATCAATGAAGAACTTATCATCTTTAGCTTTGCTGCCAACAGTAATTCCGGCATGTGATGTGGCGTAACTGTATGAATCATCCAGAAGCCAGTTACCGTAAACTGTAAATAAAGCATAGGTCAGCCATACGGTAGCTTCTGATATCATAAAATATTTTCCGGTATTAAACCTGTTTGCGTAAACATGTCCCATACCCGGTATTAAGAGTCCATATATAAATGCCAGTCCGGGTGATTTTTTAGAACCCCTCACAGTTGTTTGCTGTTTTTTTTCTGAAATGGAGTCCAGAAAACTTAAACTGTTTTTCTTCTCCATTGGAATTATGGAATTATTCTGTAACGGAATAATTTCTTTCACAATGCTTTTTAGCTTATACTGTGAATTAAAACTTTGCTGGGAAAATATTGTAAAAGGTAACATCAAAAGTACAGCTATTTTAAGAAATCTCATTTATATGTTTTATTTATTTCTAATTAACTTAACAAAAACAAATGCTAATTTGTTCGGAGTTTATATTTAATATAATTACTTATTTAAGACTTTTTCCATTACCTTCACAAATTCATCCGGCTTTAAAAATCCCGTAATCCTGAGATCCTCAATTTCTTTGCCGTTCTTATCTATGAAAGCAACTACAGGCAAACCCTGTATTTTGAACTTACCTTCAATTTCTTTATCACCTTTGGTAAGATCAACTTTAATGCTGTTGAATTTTTTTGAAAGTTCTATGACCTTTGGGTCAATATAAGTATATTTATCAAGCTCCTTACATTGCGCGCACCAGTCAGCGTAAAAATCTACTATTGTGGGTTTATCTTTTGATTTGGTAACAGAGCCGTCTATCTGTGACTGGGTTTGTAACATCTGCCACTCATACTTACCTGTTCCAACAGGTGTCTGCTCGCCAAAATGGAGATTCATAGAGCCCCACACAATTGCGGCAATCGCTATTACATATTTTATCCTTGTGTAAGTTGGCGCGCTGATTGCTTTTCTATCAATTAGAATAAGATATACACCTGCTAAAACCAGGAATAACGGGAAAATAATTTCATAAATATTTACTGACATTAATGGCTGAGCAGTGTAGAGAGCCAGTCCTATCATCATTAAGCCGAAGATAATTTTAACGCCTTCCATCCATTCACCTGAGCGCGGAAGTTTGGTGATGGAGCTTGAAAACATTGCCAGGAAAACATATGGCAATCCAAGTCCAAGTGATAGCACAAAGAACATTATAAATCCAAGGAATGGGCTTCCTATCTGTCCGACATAAACCAATAAACTTAACACTAAAGGACCAATACATGGCGCAGCAATGAAACCAACTGTAAGTCCCATTAAGAAAGTGCCGAAATATCCCTGACGGTTCTTACCGCTGAAGTTGGCTAGTGATTGAGGAATCTTAATTTCATATACACCAAACATACTGAGCGCAAGAGCAAGGAAAATTAACACAAGCAACCCAACTACTATGGGTGACTGCAGCAGACTACCGAATACACCACCTGTGAGCGCAGCTACGAGTCCAAGCACCGAATACGTTACTGACATACCCATAACATATGCAAGCGCCATTAAAAGCTTGCCGCCTTTGCTGTTTGATACCTGCGCGCCGAAATAACTGATAGTGAGCGGTATAAGCGGGTAGACACATGGCGTGAGGTTCAAACCAATACCGAGAACAAAAATAATAAGCAGCGCAACAAACATACCGTTCTCTTCAATATAAGCCGCTATTTGATTTTTATTTTCAGGGGTTGTAGATTTTTGAGTGGAGTCTCTTTTATTTTCAGTTAACTGAATATTCTGCTTTGTTGAATCCTTTTTTTCACTTTTATTTAGGGTATCGGTTTTTAGCGTTGAATCAACCGGTGTTTTGGTTTTAGAAGTATCAACTTTCGCAGTATCTTGCTTAATAACTACGGTAACAGTAAACGGTATATCTTTTGGAGAAAAGCAAGCTCTATCGTTGCATGCCTGGTAATTCAGTTTACCGGTAACATCATATTTACCAGGTTTGATATCTTTTGGAGCTTTTAAATTAATTCCGATACTTATTGAGCCTTCGTACACATCAAGCTCAGTTTCAGAAAAGCTGAATTTAAATTTATGTGAGCCGGGCCATGAAATTTTCCCAACCTTAAGGCTGCCGCCATCTACTTCTATAGTTGTGGGAATAAGATCAGGGTCGCTGACACTGTTTGCATTTATGTGATAGCCGCTTTGAACATCAGCTTTAACATTAACTTTAATGTTTTCGCTGGGAAAGAAGTCCTTCTTTTGCGGAGCTGCTGTAACTGTAACGTATTGTTGAGCGTAGCTTAGGGTTGTTAGTAATAACACTAAAATAACAGAACCTACCGTTTTTGCCAATTTTACCTGAATTTAATTATTTTATAGCTTTAAACGGTAAAATTATTCATAGATTGTGTTAAATTCAATGGAATTTGTTATTTAAAAGTAAGTTTATATTTCGTGAAATTCAAGGATATTTTTGTTATAAAAATCAAAAGCTTAACCAACTTTCATAAAGCGAAAGTCAGGCGAATTGCACTAATTAACACTAATTTTAAGTTAGAAAATGAAGCGTATTTATTTAGTAATTTTGCGGTAAAGGTAAAAAGTCAGAATTCCCATAAAAGAGCCACCAACCAATGCCCAGATCATTTCATGTATCGCTATAAATCCATTCCATTCGTTCATTGTGCCCAGCATCATGAAGCTGAAGAAACCAATTACAGAAAGATTGTAATACACTCCCCATAATACTGATTGATAAAGTTTAGTTTCAGGTTTAACGATTCGCCAGTAGAAATATACAAATCCATAAACCAAAAGAGCATTAGCAAAATTCATGAACCAAATGTTTTGCGAGTGAATTGAACGAAAATAATCAAGCAAGTAATATACATGCAGGAATAAATTATTATGCCAGAAAAACCATAATGCAGTATATGGAATGAAGGTTAAAGTAGCTGTTAGTATGAATTTTAAGTTAATGAGTTTCATCAAAGTATAGATTCACGCCTGCGCCTTAGAGACAAGGCAAACGGGAATGACAAAATTAAAAAATATTATTATGCCACAAAAACCATAATGCAGTATATGGTATAAAGGTGAGTGTTGATGTTAGTATGAAACGGTAGTTTATCATTATTATTTAAGATTCCTGCCTCCGTAGGAATGACAAAATTGACTCATTGTTTTTGACATTTGGTTTTTGGTATTTGTCATTTGGTTTTCATTGTATTACTTGACTGATCAGCGATACGCTGAAGATGCTGAGCAGGAACCAGCCGATGAAGCCTTCGAGAATGGTTAAGTACCTTGGAACACCTTTTATTGGTATCTGTCCAAACCCAAGTGTGGAAAATACGTTAAGACTTAAAGCAACTGAATCAAGTATATGAATAAATAGAAACCATAGAACGGTTATGATGAATACAAATCCATACAGACCCGTTGCAATAATTTTTTTTGTGCTTCCCATAGTTTCCCATTCATCAGGAAAAATATCAATCAGCTTATAGAATAATTTTGTAGGTTTGTTTCTTATCAATTCGAGAAAATAAAGCGGCTTACCGAAGATATTAAAATACCACGGCACTTTTCCTTTTGTTTCGGTGACAAAGCTCATGTACTCATCGTAAGTTGGAGTTTTAGTATCTTTAGCAATAACTGAGTCTTCAATTTCAAGCAGGGTCTGTGGGGAAGAAAGATACCTGCCATAAATTTTCAATTGATCAAACATAGTACGTTTATGGAATGAGAGAATTGAATACGGGAAGAAGAAATATATTCCCGCAAAGCAGAGCAGGACATAAAAAGCTATCTGAATTGCCTTTAGTGGATTTGTTCCGTAGTCACAGAATGTTCTGAGGAAAACATTCATAAGATAATTAAAGAAAACGCTTTTATCTTTACCTGATGTGTACTGCTGTTTAAGGTATGATGTTTCAATGTTTTTCCATTCTACATAGCATGAATTTGCGGCAATGCGGTTACCCTGTGATTTGAATGCATTGTAGAAATTAGCGTAACAGCTTATCAGGCTTGAAAAACGCACTTCATTACCAATGCTATCGATATTTTTTCCGTTATACGTCAATTTATTTTTATGGTCAAATATGGCTATCCTG
>JANPBV010000103.1:0-10633 GCA_031430615.1 Ignavibacteria bacterium
TACAGATCCATCATTAACAAATGGCGGCACAAGATTTAAAACAGCAGGCGGCAGACAATATACATTCAATTATGATTCATGGACTGCATGGCCTGTGGCAAAAGGCGCGCCTTATGTAGAAGTTAATGGCATTCCCGGTTATCAGCCTGCATGGAATGGAGATAGACCCGGAATTGGCAATGGAATGACTGCCCGACCTGATGAATTATCGTTTTTTGTTTACATGGATTACGCTAATTGCACAAATAATATACACTCTATGGAAATATCCTTACCAGGTGGTACACTGCCACTTGGAGTTGAAATTCAACAGATAAATTATATGTTCAATTGTTTCCCTTTGCGAGATATGTATTATATAAAGTACAGAATAATTAATAAAAGTAGTTTAACATGGGATAGTACTTATGTATCTTCACCGGTAGATTTTGACCTGGGGGATGCAAGTGATGATGCATTGGGATGCGATACAACTAGAAATTTATCTTTTACTTATAATTTTGATAATAACGATCCGTCATATGGGTATAACCCACCAGCACTTGGGATACGAATAGTCCAAAGTCCCTTAAGGAATACAGGATTAAACAGCGATACAGCCTTCTTACCATATGATACAATAACAGGATTTAAATTAATAGGATTAACCGGTTTTACATATTTCGCTAGCTCAACGAATAATTGTTATGGCGATCCAGATAATGCAATAACTGCATATGATTTTATGCGAGGAAAAGACGGATGTGGCAATACTTTTTTCAATTTTGTTACTGGAAATCCTACTACTTTTAAATTTTCCGGTGATGCTTGTAACAAAACCGGATGGTATGATAGTGTACAGGGAGATAAAAGAGGTATGTTTAACATGGGTCCCGTTAGTATGAACTCCGGTGATACACAAATAGTAGTTTTAAGCTACATGATAACACGAGATGGAGGCAATAATAATCAGAATGTATGCGCGCTGCAAAGTATTTCTGATTCTGCATTAAAATATTATTACAACGACTTCAGAACATGCGTACCTATAGGAATTCAACCCATAAGTACAGAAATTCCCACAAAATTTGAGCTATTTCAAAATTACCCAAATCCGTTTAACCCCTCAACAAAAATCCGTTTTCAAATTCCCCTCTCAAGAGGGGTGGACGTCCCGAATACTCGGGACGGACGGGGTGTGTTGCTTATAATCTACGATGCACTTGGCAGAGAAATTGCTGTATTAGTAAACGAAGAGCTAACACCCGGAACCTATGAAATTGAATGGAATGCAGCAAATTTCCCAAGCGGGGTTTATTTTTATTCTCTCATAACAAATGATTTTACCCAAACAAGAAAGATGGTGGTATTGAAATGAAAAAATTAATTTTACTCTTTTTAATTGTAGTTTCTACAAATATATTTTCGCAAAGTGGGTGGGAAATAATATATTACGGTGACAACCCCTATGGTAATTATTATAAAGATATGGTATTTCCAAACGATTTGACCGGTTGGCTGTTAAACCAGAATCATCTATTAAAAACCAGTGATGGAGGCAATAACTGGAAAAGATTTACATTCAATCATTCTTACAGCTATTTATCATGTTTTTATTTTGCCAATGAAAACCTTGGCTGGGTAATTGAAAATAACAATTTGTATGTTACATCAACCGGAGGTAATAACTGGGAAATACTTGATTCAACTATAGCTGATACAAAGTCAATTAATATGCGTGGAATCATTAATGGGTGGAGATGCGGCACTTCAGGGATGATCAATAAAACAACAAACGGAGGATACAACTGGATTAATTTAAGTTCGGGTACAACCAATCATCTGAACTCAATTGCATTTGCAAATGATGATATAGGCGCTTGCGGAGGTGACTGGGGAACAATTGTATCAACAACCAATGGTGGAGCTAATTGGCAAAGTTTTTATGACCCATACTTGGGCTTTTTTGATAAAGTTACCTTTTTAAACAATCAAACAGGTTTTGTAAGCGGAACAGGTAACAATGTTTATGTAACCACAAACAGCGGAATTAACTGGACAGCTCATTTTATAAATACCAGTCAGATTTCCTGTATCAGGTATACTGCAAATACAGCTTATGCTTTCGGCAGGTATACAGATATATTTAATAGCACTGATATTGGCAACCAATGGAATCAAATTCAGCATACAGGTATGAATTCATATATAAATACTGCAGCCATATCACCTAACTCAACTATGTGGATAGCAGCAGACAGCGGTATTGTTTATAAGTCAGTAAATTCGGCAATCAATTGGGATGAAAATTACCGGGATTATTTAACCAAAGAAGACTTAAATTCAATTTATTTTCTTAATAATAATACAGGATTTACCTGTGGTAATAAAGGAAAGCTTTTCCGTTCTGTTAACGGGGGAACAAACTGGTCACTTATCACAACTAATACCGGATATAATTATACAGAAATTCAGTTCACAGATAACAATACGGGTTATATGTGCGGAGGCAATGGTAACGCAGTTGGTATTATTTTTAAGACAATTAATTCTGGTTTAAACTGGCAGGTTTCATACAATGATTCTGCGCATTTTAATTCTTTATTTTTTATTAACAGTCAAACCGGCTGGGCAACGGGTGCACGTGGATTAATTTTAAAAACTACAAACGGCGGAAATAACTGGGTAAAATATCGACATCAATTCTCATCATCAAATTTAGATATTTGTTTTGTTGATGAAAATACAGGTTTTTTGACAAAAAGCAGTGTCTATAAAACAACAAATGGTGGGGCTAACTGGATTAATAATGTAAGTAATGTATCTTCTTCAATACAATTTATAGGCACTACAGGATATTTTTCGTTTTCCTCAGGTAATAATCAGTTTATAAATAAAACAACTGATCTTGGAATAACCTGGAATATTTATACGGTAGGAAGCGGTGGTTCAGGTCCTTTGTATTTCAAAAATACTGAAACAGGATGGATAAGCAGCAATGGATTGATTAGAAAAACTACTAATGGTGGTATCAACTGGGTTCAGCAAGTTACAGGAACTTCATCAATTGGAGTCCTAGGAATTTATTTTACCGATGTGAATTCCGGTTGGTGTGTTGGAAATTATGGCGGGATTATGAGGACTACTAATGGAGGTATAGGCATTATAACAATATCATCACAAATTCCAAAACAATTTAATTTATTCCAGAATTATCCAAACCCGTTTAATCCAACAACTAAGTTCAAATTCCAAATGCCAAAATCAGGTAATGTAAAATTAACAATTTACGATATTACCGGCAAAGAAGTTGAAGTAATGCTCAATGAACACCTGCAGGCAGGCACTTATGAAGTCGATTGGAATGCGGCTGAATATTCAAGCGGCGTATATTTTTATTCATTAATAACAAATGAATTTACCCAAACCAGAAAGATGGTGGTGATAAAATGAATAGGTTCACTTTACTTATTTTAATTTTAGTTTCTTCAAATATATTTTCCCAAAACGGTTGGGAATTGGTTTATCCCAGGATGGGTACTTCAGGGCAGTTATTTAAGGATATATCATTTCAGAATAATCAGACAGGCTGGGTTTTAACCGGTTATGAAGCCAAAAAAACTACTAACGGCGGGCAAACATGGGTCACTCATAATCTTGCTCATTTGTATAATACATTGTCATGTTTTTATATGTATAATGAAAATATAGGCTGGGTTTTTGAAGATAAATTCATAAATTTTACTTCAAATGGAGGGGCAACATGGCAGGTTCTGGATACCTCGGTTGCAGCACCCGGAGCTGTAACATTTATAAACTTGTTAACCGGGTGGGTTTGCGGAAATAGCGGGATGGTAAAAAAAACCACAAACGGCGGATATAGCTGGATAAATTATCCAACCGGTGTTACAGAAAATCTTAGAGCGATCTCGTTTTATGATGAAAACTATGGTGTATGTGCTGGTGATTGGGGAAAAATACTTTCAACCACAAATGGTGGATTGAATTGGATAGTTTTTTTAGATAATTACTTAGGCTTCTTTTCCTTTGCCAAATATCTCAATCCTCAAACAGCATTATTAAGCGGTTCAGGAAGCAATATCTACCGAACAACAAATAGTGGTTTGAACTGGAATCTGATATTTACAAATACTTCGCTAATTTCATCTATAAAATTTATAAACAGTCAAACAGGTTATGCATTCGGCTCAGCGGGTGATTTTTTTAATACTACAAACACAGGCGCTAACTGGAACAGGCTTCCACTGAACGGATTATATTCCCAGGTAAATGGTGCATCATATACTCCTGACGGATCTTTTTGGGTTGCTGCAGATAGCGGTATGATATTGAGTTCATCAAACCTAGGCGGTAACTGGAATGTAATTTACAGGGAATACTTAACTAAAGAACATTTAAACTCTGTTTGTTTCATCAATAACCTCTCAGGATTTACATGCGGTAACAGAGGTGTTCTTTTAAAAACCTTAAATGGCGGTATGAACTGGTATCATACAGGTAATTCGAATACATTTAACTTTAAGTCTATTAAATTTATTAATGATAATACCGGTTATATTAGCGGCGGTAACGGGTCATATGCAGGCATAATTTTAAGAACAACAGACTTTGGAATAAGCTGGACTGAAGTTTACCAGGATTCATCTCATTTAAATGCTATAAATTTCATCAATTCAAATACCGGCTGGGCAGCAGGATATGCGGGTGTAATATTAAAAACTACAAACGGTGGAAATACGTGGACAAGATCAAGATATCAAACAAGTACTATTAACGATATATGGTTCATCAATGAAAACACTGGTTTTATCTGTAAAAACGGAATATATAAAACTACCAATGGTGGAGCAGTCTGGAACCAGGTTTCAACATTTAATTCAAATGCTATACAGTTTATCGGAAATAACGGTTACGCAATAACTCAATCAGGCAGTACCCGGTATTTCAGCAAATCAACTAATTCAGGTGATAACTGGGTAAATACACAGACCGGGAATGGTGTTACAGTTTCACTTTATTTTGCAAACCAGGAAACAGGATGGATTTGCAGCGGAAGCACTATTAGAAGAACTTCAAATGGAGGAACCAACTGGATCATTCAGCCAGTTCCCGGTTCAACTATAGAAATTAATTCAGTATTTTTTAGAGATACTGATCATGGCTGGGTTGTTGGAACATATGGCGGAATTATGCGTACAGTTACAGGAGGCATTGGTATCAATATGATATCCGCCGAAGTTCCAAAATTTTACTATTTAGATCAAAATTATCCCAATCCATTTAATCCCGTAACAAAAATTCGTTTTCAAATACCTGCATTTGTAGATGCGACCAGGCGGGGCGTCTCCCTTAGAGTATACGATGTGCTTGGCAAAGAAGTCGCCATTTTATTAAACGAAGAATTAAAACCCGGAACATACGAATTAGAGTGGGAAGCTTCAATGCTTTCTAGCGGGGTATATTTTTATTCATTAATTACAATTGAGTTCACCCAAACCAGAAAGATGGTGGTGTTAAAATGAAAATAATAATTTTGCTTACAATTTTGATCTCATTTTCACTGGATGCGCAAAGCCTTGCGCCTGTACAGAATATCTTCATGCAGGGTAATAACATCAATGCAGTTTTCAGAACTGACGGATATTATAATTATGATAAGGTAACATTTACAAGCGGTATAGCAGGATTTATATGGCCTGCAAATTCACCGCAAAGACTTACCGCAGTATTTACAACAGGTCTGTTTATAGGGGCAAAGGTCGGTCCACTGCATGAATTAAGACTTTCAGCGTCAATGTATAATTCACATTATTCACCGGGTAATATTCCAATAATAGGACAAGTACCGCCTTCATCAGTATGCAGTGATCCATCATGGAGAGGTTATTTAGTACAGCTAACAGATCCAACACTCTTTAGCGGCGGTACGCGATACAAAACTGCAGGAGGCAGGCAATATACATTTAATTATGATTCATGGGCAGCATGGCCTGTACAAAAAGGCGCGCCGTATGTAGAAGTAAATGGCATTCCCGGCTACCAGCCCTCATGGAATGGTGACAGACCCGGAATTGGAAATGGGATGACTGCAAGACCCGAAGAGCTGCTGTTTATGGTGTTTATGGATTATACTAATTGTACTGATTCAATACATAACTCAGAACTTAGTCTTCCGGGAGGAGCTCCTCCACTTGGAGCAGAAATCCATCAAATAGTTTTTAATTTCAACTGCCTTCCTTTAAGAGATATGTATTTTATTAAATACAAGATAATTAATAAAAGCTCATTGGTATGGGATAGTACATTTATTTCTATACCCAATGATTTTGATCTTGGGGAAGCAAATGATGACCAAACCGGTTGTGATACTTTAAGAAATCTGACATTTGTTCACAACATGGATAATACAGATAATGATTATGGTATTAACCCACCATCTGTAGGAGTTAGATTTCTGCAATCACCATTAAGATATACAGGTAACAATACAGATACAGCAAAACTTCCCTATGATACATTAACAGGATATAAACTTACTGGTCTCACAGGATTTTTTAGATATTTTAGTGGTGCAAATGAATGCTATGGTGATCCTGATCATGCAATTCATGCATATAATTTTATGCGAGGGAAAGATGGTTGCGGGAATTCATTTATTAATTGGTATACTGGTCAGCCAACATCATTTATGTATTCTGGCAACGCCTGTCTCAGGTCGGGATGGTATGACAGCATCGGAAGCGATAAAAGAGGTATCTCTAATATGGGACCTGTTGTAATACAACCCGGCGACACTCAAATTGTAGTACTAAGCTATATGATAACCCGCGACGGCGGTAATAATTTCCAGAATGTATGCGCGCTGCAATCCATATCAGATTCAGCCCTGAAGTATTATTACAACGATTTCAGAACATGTGTACCAATAGGAATTCAGCCGATAAATAGCGAAATTCCAACGAGGTTTGAATTATTTCAGAATTACCCAAATCCGTTTAATCCTGTAACAAAGCTCAAATTCCAAATGCCAAAATCGGGATTCACGAAACTTGTAATTTTTGATGTTACCGGTAAAGAATTATCAATTCTAATTAACGAAGAACTTCAACCCGGCACATATGAAATTGAATGGTCAGCCGTAAATATTCCAAGCGGTGTGTATTTTTATTCATTAATAACAAATGAATTTACCCAAACCAGAAAGATGGTGGTGATAAAATGAAAACTTTAACTTTATTTTTACTTTTCTTAACTCTAAATGTTAACTCCCAAAGTCTGGCTCCAGCACAGAGTATCTTCATGCAGGGCAATAATATCAATGCGGTTTTCAGAACTGACGGATATTTTAATTACGATAAAGTTACATTTACAGGTACTTCAAGCGGATTTATATGGCCTGTTACTTCTCCTCAACGGTTAACAGCAATATTTGCTACAGGGATTTTTATAGGAGCAAAAGTTGGGCCACAGCATGAGCTGAGGGTTGCGGCATCATTGTATAATACTCACTACTCACCCGGAAATATTCCCATAATCGGGCAGGTACCTTCTCAATCTGTTTGCAATGACCCATCATGGCGCGGATATTATGTACAGCTTACAGATCCTACATTATTTACAGGCGGCACAAGAATGAAAACAGCAGGCGGCAGGCAATATACGTTTAATTATGACTCATGGGCAGCATGGCCGGTTCAAAAAGGCGCGCCATATGTGGAAGTAAACGGCATACCAGGTTACCAGCCTGCATGGAATGGTGACAGGCCCGGAATTGGTAACGGAATGACAGCGCGTCCTGAAGAAATATTATTCATGGTCTATATGGATTACACAAATTGCACTGATTCGGTTCACTATACTGAAGGTGGTCTGCCTGGCGGCTCAAGACCGCTTGGTGCAGAGATCCAGCAGATAGTATTTAATTTTAACTGCTTTCCTTTAAGAGATATTTATTTCGTAAAACACCGTATAATTAATAAAAGCTCATTGCAGTGGGATAGCACATATATAGCAATAGGCAGTGACAATGATCTGGGTGATGCAATCGATGACGCAACAGGCTGCGACACAAATAGAAATATGGGTTTTATGTATAATTATGATAACGATGACCCTCAATATGGTACAAATCCGCCTACTGTTGGAATAAGATTACTGCAAAGTCCTTTGAGATATACGGGACTCCCAGGTGATACTGCTAAATTGCCTTATGATTCATTAATCGGATATAAAATTGTAGGGATGACTTCGCACAATTCATTTAAGAACAGCGGATGCTACAGGGACCCTAGTACTGATACAACTGCATATTACTATTTGAGAGGATTAAACTGGTGCGGACAGCAAATGATAAATGGTGTAACAGGATTGCCAACAAAATTCCGTTACAGCGGCAATGCCTGCCAAAGAACAGGGTGGTATGACAGCCTTCAAGGAGACAAAAAGAATTTTCTTAGCTCAGGTCCTATTATAATGAATTCAGGTGATACTCAAATAGTAGTTTCAGGTTTCATGATAACACGTGATGGAGGGAATAATCTGCAGAATGTATGTGCAGTACAAACACTATCTGATTCAGCACTGGCAAATTATTACCGTGATTTTAATTCATGCCAGCCGATTGGAATTGAACCAATTGGCAGCGAAATACCCATAAAATTTGAGCTTTTGCAGAATTACCCAAATCCGTTTAATCCTGCCACAAAGATCATATTCCAAATTCCTGCCTTTGCAGAGACGACCCGCCGGGTCGTCTCCCTGAAGATTTACGATGCACTTGGCAGAGAAGTTGCTGTATTAGTAAACGAAGAACTGAAACCCGGCACATATGAAATTGAATGGAATGCCGAAAACTTACCAAGTGGTGTGTATTTTTACTCACTTATTACAAATAATTTTACCCAAACAAGAAAACTTGTATTGATAAAATGACTTTGAAAAAATTTAATTATAAAATAAAACCGCACTGTTTATTGAAAGGAAAAAAGCTATGAAAACATCAATATTAGTTATCTATCTATGTGTAAGCACTTTCATTTATTCTCAGGGGATGTATGGTGTAAGCTCAGGAGATGGCTCCACGGTTATTACCTGCGGAAAGAATGGGAATGTATTGAGATCAGTTGACGGTGGAAGGAACTGGTTAAGCAGTGTTTTAACTTCAGCTAACCTCAGGGCGATTTGTTCAGTAAATAATAATTACTGGATAGCAGGAGATAACAGAGCTTTTTATTACAGCACTAATAATGGCACAACATGGAATCCCTCAGTGATAACTGCAGGAAGCAATTATAATTCAGTTTATTTTATTGATGCCCTAACCGGTTGGATAGCCGGTGATAACGGAATAATACTTAAATCAATTGATGGCGGTTTAAATTGGTCGCAACAAACTTCAGGCACTTCATTAAAGATAAATTCAATTAAATTTTTAAATTCAAATACAGGTATTGCATGTGGGATCAGCGGGTTGGTATTAAAAACAACAAATGGAGGTTCAGCCTGGCAACAAATAACAGTTTCTACTTCAAGAGAGCTTTTAAATGCTGATATAAAAGGAAACTCTATTATTGTTGTTGGAGAGTATTCGGTATTCTTGAGTTCAACAAATAACGGAACATCATGGGCAAGTGTAGACTATAAAATTTCAACATTATCTGATATCAATTCAGTTTACATGTTTGATGAAAATAATCTATTTACCTGTGGTGGCGGCGGTTTCATCAGAAGGTCTACAGATGGCGGTGTAAATTATACATTTCCCCAAAATCCAATGTTTGGGGAGCTTTACAGCATATACTTTTATGACCAGCTAAAGGGTTGGGCTATAAGCAGGAAATCTTTTGCTGTATTAAGGACATCAGATGGTGGTAATTCATGGCAGCTTCCTGATGGAACAACCACTACTTACAACTGGAACAGAACGCTGCAATATGGTTATAACCAGACATTTGGTGATGCAATAAGTACTTTTAATCCGCTTAACAAGAAAGTTATTTATACTCTTGCTGCAAATAAATTGTACCGAAGTCCGGATATTGGTGAAACATGGACACAAATATCTACGCTACCTTATGCAGCATTGTTCTCTCAATACCTAGCCATCTCACCAAGGGATACAAATAAAATGATAGCTTTGCTTCAGCAGCCAACAAGACTATATTATACAAGCAATTATGGAAATAACTGGATACTTACTTCAGTACCAAATGCAGCAGAGGTTGGAATACCAATTGCAAAACACCCGTTTAATCCGGATACTTTATATTACGGCGCGTTTAATTCACTTTATAAATCCACTAATTTCGGACTCAACTGGTTTTATATATCTCCGCTGCCTGTAAATAATAATGGTGTTTGTGATATTGAAATTAATTACAGCAATCCTGATATAATACTGCTGAATACTAAACATACTGCTAAGATATTCAGATCTACTAACGGTGGTGCGACCTTTACTATGACAAATTCAGATACTGATTCAACGCAGTATGGAGAGTCACCGGCACTTTGCTCAAGCATATTTGAACCACAGACTGCTTACCATTTATTTTACGGAACCACCTCTAAAGACGGTATCTATAAATCGACAAATTTTGGAATAAACTGGAGCCGGGTTCAGGCAATAAATTAC
>JANPBV010000104.1:0-6091 GCA_031430615.1 Ignavibacteria bacterium
TAATGAGGGATAATATTTAAAATTTGCCTGATAATTTTATATATAATTTTATATCTTATATAAGTTATTATTCAAAAATCAGTTAAATAATAAATTGTATCGCTAAACAAAGTATATATTATGAAGACAACTATCTTAATAATTATTCTTTTTTCGTTTACCTGTGTTTCAAATGCTCAAAGGCTAAAAGAATCTGATGTCCCAACTGCTGTAAAAACAGCTTTTGTAAAAATGTATCCCGGCGCTATATCTGTTGAGTGGGAAATGGAAAACAGTAAATACGAAGCAGAGTTTAAAGAAAATAACGTTGAAACCTCTGCCATTTTTGAAGCAAATGGAACATATGTTCAGACCGAAGTTGAAATAGCGGTTTCTTCATTACCGGAAGCAGTAAGGGAATATGTATCAAAAAATCTTGCGGGCAAAAAGATAAAAGAAGCGGCAAAGATAATAGACGCTAAGGGAACAATTACCTATGAAGCAGAGGTTGGAGGAAAGGATTATATATTTGATGCAAGCGGGGTATTTCTGAAAATAGATTCCGACGGAGATGATGACAAAGATGATAATGACAATAGATAATTATATCTAAATAAATCTATCGGGTTTTTTAAAGATTATATTCATAATACATTGTTGCTCTCATAGCGCGTTTATGCTTTGGGGGCAATTATTTTATACGTGTCTTGACAATATTTGAATCCCCATTGAAAATATATTTATCCATTCGCTCACGATTGATAATATAATAATTTGCATTGAGCGCGCAGAATCTATACACCATACCTTGGCGGATACGAATAAATGATAATAGGAGGCTCAATATAAGTTGACGGAATACATAAGGAAATAAAGTCCTATTACAAAAAAACTTCTCCCCCAATACATATATGCAAAAAAACGGTTTGCTTTTATATTGTGGTTAATAATCATTATTTTGCATATTATATTCACACGATGTTTTATTCAATCAATTAATCCAGAGTACAAGAGAGTATTATTAATGAAAGAGCAGTGGGCAAAAGATCTGATAATCAGGGGCGAAAAAGCAGCTGATTGTGCTGTAATATCTGAGATCAACAAAATAGCATTTGGCAGAGATGACGAGGCAAAACTGGTAGAAGACGTGCGTAAAACTAAGAATTATGAATTCGGTTTCTCGCTCGTCGCGGTTAAAGAAGATGTTATACTTGGATATGCTTTATTTTCAAAAGCATTTGTGGTACATAAAGGCAGGCGCTTTAAGTGTCTGGCGCTGGGTCCAATAGCCGTTTTACCCGAACACCAAAGAAAAGGTATTGGCAAAGCTTTGATAGCAGAAGGATTTGAACGGGCAAGAGAAGTTGGCTTTGGCGCAATAGTTGTTCTGGGCGACCCTGCATATTACGAGCAGTTTGGATTTAAACCTTCGACCGTTTACAAGGTACGATGTTCATTCAGTCCAAGCCCGGAATATTTCATGGTAAAGGAAATTACCCGCAACGCCTTGAGGGGAATAATTGGCACCGTACAATATGCAAGAGAGTTCTTAACTCTTGCCGAGGCAGATAAGAAACGGGTAGAGGATAAAGCTATAGAAGAAGCAAAGTTTAATGAAGGATTGCAGCCTCCTGCGGCTGAACAATCAGAAAATGCAGCTGTAAGCGAACAGTCTATTGATACAAACATTCAGGATACAGTTGTTGCTGAACCGGTTATTCAATCAAACGAGCAGGAAATCCAGGCACAAGGGGGTATTGAGACAGAAGAAAAGACGGTTGATCCGGGGAAAAATACCGGCGAGATAGAGTCGTTAATTTAAAGAACTAAGCGGCTCCACTGAGGCTATGTTTTTCTGCGTATATTTTAGTTTTGCAAATTTAACGCTCCCAAGGGAGCCTTTTTTTTGAGAATCAATGCTGAATGAAGACATAAAAACCGAACGTATTCTTCTTAGGAAATATAAAGAAGAAGACCGCCTTGAGTGTATAAGGATAATGACTGACCCCGTGGTGAATCGTTTCATTGGCGGCAGAACCGAAGATCCTGCCGGGGCAGAAATAATATTCAATAAGATATTCGATATCTATAATGGCTCCATGGGCGAAAGGCATTTTGAGATATGGGCAATAGAGTATGAAGGAAAATTCATAGGTGATTTTGAACTGAAGCAAACCGGTAACACAGAAGGTAATGAACTTGAGGTTGTGTACCTTATAGATAAACCGTACTGGGGCAGGGGGCTAATACCTCAAATATTGAAGGAGATTATCAGATATGCGAAGAATATGGAAAAGCGCGTTGTTGCAACGCTTAATCCCGAAAATGTTAAAACGGTTCGCGCGCTTGAAAAAGTAGGTATAGAAAAACAGGAATCGATAGGCGAAGGTGAATAACTATATAAGAGTTTCTTGTACTTTGAAAGCCATTGTTAAAAACAATGGCTTTTTAACTATTCACTCAAACTCAACCGTTACAAGAATTCTTTCATCAAATGTTTTTTTGTAAACGCTCTTTACAAACGATAGCTTTCGTGTTTTATGTATCTCGCCTGAAATATCACCGCCCTTTAGAGTTACCAGCCTGCCTCTTTGTTTTAACAATGGTTTAGACCATTCTGCAAGATCCTGCAGCACTGTAACCGAGCGCGCGACAACATAATCAAACGAATTTGCAAGCACGCCCGATTGGTAATCGGTTGTTGCAAGATTTTCAACTCTGCTCCATATAGCTTTGGCGTTTGCGAGCTCCATCCGTTCAATAATATCGCTTACAACGTTTATTTTCTTTTGAATGGAGTCAACCAGCACAAGATTTACTTCGGGGTGATGGATTGCAATCACAATTCCCGGGAATCCACCGCCTGTACCGAGATCAAGAATATTCATGCCCGGGGTGAAGTCAATTCCTTCCATGAAAAATTTCGAGTCTTCAATGAGGTCAAACACATTGGGTTTTTTGCGTGAGACCAGGTTTATTTTACTGTTCCACTCAATTAACAATTGATTGAACTGCTGTTCCTTTACAAGTGTTTGCCAGTTTTCTGTTTCCATATGCTATAAAAATGGTGAAATGATGTGATTAATGAAATGTCAGGATAATGGTAGATTAATAAAATGTGTGACCGCTACGTGGTCATAGCTTCTCCGTCCCAAACTCCGGTTTGGGACGGTAATTTAGAGCATGACTTCGCTCCAAAGAAGCATCTTCGGAATTGAGATAGAATGTTTATAGAAAAATAATGGCAAAATACATGATGACTCCATAGGAGTCAAATATTTATAGAGGAAGCAAACAAATTCAAAACGACTCCGTAGGAGTCGAACATTAAAACGCCATTTGAAAAGCGGTCTTTAGGGTGCCTGCGTCATCACATCCCCGGACTCATTATAGTAAATGCCAAGACAAGTGCTGCAAAAATAATTATATCAGCAACTGTTACTATTAAACCTAAAATTCCAAATAGTTTTTTTGTATTTTTCTGAAATAAGCTTATGAGCCCGAATAAAAATCCCGCAATTAAAATTATTATGAAAACAATTCCCATGCCAATTGAGCTGAATATGGCATCAATTATTGTATCGGGGTTAAAAGATTTTTCGAGATAGTAGTTTGTATAAAGGAAGAACCCAATAAGTCCCGCTAGATTTAATATGCCAATTATGAACGAAGCTATTCCTGTTTTTGAGTGCGGCATTTGTTACCCTTTAATGTAAATTGAAAGTATCGATGCATCCGATGGTGAAACGCCCGAAATGCGCGAAGCCTGACCAATGGAGCGCGGGCGGATCTTATTCAGCTTTTCCCTGCCTTCTGATGATAAGGATTTTATCTTATTGAAATCAAAATCCTCCGGTATGCCAATTGATTCGCTTTTGTTAAAGCTCTCGGTCTGCTCTTCCTGGCGGATTATGTAGCCTTCGTATCTCAGTTCAATTTCTATCTGCTCCATTAATGTTTCGCTCTGCTTTATTTTTTGCATCAGGTTATTTTCGGCAAAGTATGAGATGCCGAGAAAATCACGCAGCCTGGTTTCGTTGCGTTTAACGATTTGCGATAGCTGGTCTGATTGCTTCACGGGTGATGAGTTAATTGATTCAAGATATTCATTAACATCGCGGGGTGATACGTAATTTGCTTTAAAGAACGCTATCCCCTCTTTGATAAGATTGGCTTTTTGAAGCGAGCTGTTATAGACTTCATCCGGTATTAAACCGAACTTGTGCCCGTATTTCATAAGCCTGTAGCCGGCGTTATCCTGTCTTAATATAAGCCTGTACTCCGCGCATGACGTAAATACCCGGTACGGTTCATCGGGAATTTTATTTATCAGGTCATCTATCATCACGCCAATGTATGCTTCGCTGCGCTTTAGTATGAATGGCTCTTCACCCTTTATCTTCAGTGCTGCGTTGATACCTGCTATTAATCCCTGAGCGGCAGCTTCTTCATATCCTGATGTTCCATTTATCTGCCCCGCAACATATAGACCTTTTATTAACTTTGTTTCAAGGGTTAAGTTAGTCTGGTGTGTTGGCAGGAAATCATATTCAACCGCATAACCTGCGCGCATCATTTTTACATTCTCTAACCCCTTTATTGTCTTAATGGCTTTGTATTGGATATCTTCCGGCAGACTTGAAGAGAAGCCGTTCATATAAACTACGTTTGAAGTAATTCCTTCGGGCTCAAGAAATACCTGGTGCCGCGCTTTATCTGCGAAGCGGAAAATTTTATCTTCTATTGAAGGACAGTATCGCGGTCCTACACCTGTTATTCTACCAGAGAACATAGGCGAATCATCGAATCCCGTTCGCAAAATGTTGTGTGTCTCTTCGCTTGTATATGTTAGGTAGCATGAAATTTGCGGCAGCTTCGGAAAACTTCCGCTAGTGAAAACCGAAAATGGCTCAGGTTTTTCGTCACCTGGCTGTTCTGCGGTTACCGAAAAATCAATTGTATCAAGCTGTAACCTGGGTGGTGTGCCGGTTTTGAGCCTTGCTGTTATAAATCTCTGATTTAACAGATAATTAGAGAGCCCTTTGGCTGATTTTTCGCCAAATCTTCCTCCTTCGTTTTGTTGGTGACCAACATGCATTACGGCATTCAAAAACGTTCCGCTTGTAATTATGACAGCTTTGCATGAAATGTTATTGCCAAGCGATGTAATGATGCCGGATATATTCCCATGCTCATCTCTAACAAGCTCATCAACGGTATCCTGAATTAATGTAATATTCGGACAGCTTTCAATATATTTTTTTGCAATTTTTGAATAAAGGTCGCGATCATTTTGGCTCCTAGGTGACCATATTGCTGCACCTTTGGATTTATTGAGCATGCGAAACTGGATGCCTGAATCATCAGCAATTCTGCCCATAACGCCTCCTAGAGCATCAATTTCCTTAACCAAATGCCCTTTTGCAGAGCCGCCAATTGCCGGATTACAGGACATTCTGCCAATAGCATCAAGATCCATAGTAACCATTCCCACAGAACATCCCATTCTCGAAGATGTCCATGCGGCTTCAATACCTGCGTGACCCGCTCCGATTACGATAATATCGAAATATATGTTTTCCTTCATATTATTAAAATCCCCATCGAATATCAACGGTTATTCTGAATTATGCACTTATAATCAATTTTTTTTCTACAAACAATTGTCCCCCTTTACAAGGGGGAATTCAAAGCATTAATGTTCCACGTGAAACATTTCTATTTACCCACAGGGATCAATTCCCCAACCGGTATGTCCCCTACCGGGATAACATCTCCAGTTCCTTTCAACAACCAGAACTTTCCACTTTGTTCCGTCAAGCTTAACGATCATTACCAGTTTTTCACCTTCCATAGAGTCATCGGGAATTTTGCTTCTTATCAGGGTTACCCGGAATCTTCCCGGTGTAAGCGGTTCCTCTTCTAATGAATATTTCGAATCTTTCTCTCCGGGAAGATAATCAAAATACAACATCATTATTTCTTTTGCGCTTTTGATTTCAGTTTTTTGCTGAATGATATTATTGAACCCCGAAATATCTTCTGATATTGCGTCTTCACCGCATCCACCCAAAATAGCCAAAAATACTCCAAAAACCCGAACCAGAAAAAC
>JANPBV010000105.1:0-8407 GCA_031430615.1 Ignavibacteria bacterium
TTTGGTTCAAGATCAGCATTTGATAACTTTACAGACGGTAAAGATTCACCTTACTCAGTCGGCTTTACAGTATCAGTATCAGATAACATTGCAGGACACAAGATCACCGGACAAAACAGCTTCATATTCGGTGAATGGTAGTTTAAAAGTAAAAGGCAAAAGTAAAAAAGCAAAAATAAAAAGTTCAAGGTTTTTCATTTTTCATCCGCAAAGAAACTTTTCTTAACAGTCTGAGAAAGCCTGTTAAGTTAAAGTGGTAATAAGGTCTCTTTGCGGATTTTTTATTTCCATTCAATTAATCCGGTAAATTCCTTATTTTTGTACAAGTAATATAAAGTATGAAAATTGTTGATAATAAAATATCTTTAGAAGAGCTTAAAAAACTTGCCGAAGAATCTTTTGGTGATTTTGTAAAAGCTGTTGTAGATATACAAAATGAAATTATGGTTATTGGCGCTGAACTTCATGCTGATGAAGAATATTTACTTTTAAATGATGGTTCAAAACAGGAAAATCTTTGGGGTATTAATATTTATCCATTTAATGAATTTGATAAACGGATTGAATTTGATTCAATGATAAATGTAAGACCCAGACAGAATAACCGTACCAGAGGAGTTGAAAATCCTGAAATACAGGCTAAAATCATTGAAATTTTAAATAAATTAATACAATAATTGGCGATTTATCATAAAGAACTGGCTGCAGGAAGGTGGCTGGAACTCTCATTACCTGAGCAACTGGCTAATATCGGAAGTGAAGTCCACAGAAGTATAAATTGGTTCTTAAAAAAAGATGACCGTTTTCAAAATGCATTTGAAAGAGCACTCGAATTATTTGATCTTACGCTAGAAGATAAAAGGTGGATTGGCAGATATAAGGAAATATGCAGAAGCAGAGAAATTTTCTGCTCTTTGCTCTTGGATGGAAAAAGTTATGATAATTTAGAAAAAGAACTCGTTTCAATTGATAATTATTTTACACAATTCGCTTACTTATCACGTAACACAAAATAACTTTTTAATCTACCCCTTATCTCTTTCATTTCCCATCTTAAGCAGCTGGTCAAGATCTGAGTACTTTGCAAGATAATCATCATAACTTCGTTTTATCACTTCCATGGCTTCTTCTCTTCCGTAAACATGCGTTATCTCGCAATTTCTGTGCTCTGCTCCGGGTGCATCTTTGTATGTAAGGAAATAATGTTTTAGCCTTTCTGTCAAAGTGCTTGGCGCATCGTTAATATCCTTCCAGTGACCAAAAATTCCATCACCTTCCATCACAGCCATAATTTTATCATCCGCTTCATTTCCGTCTATCATCCTAAGTCCGCCAATTGGCACAGCCTTAAGGAAAATATCACTGTGTGTTATTTCCTTTTCAGTCAGTACGCAAATATCCAACGGGTCGCCATCACCTTTTATTTCTTTCCTTCCGGTTTTTTCCATACAGAACCGAGCAACCCTCTCACTGCAAAGGGTTTGTGGAATAAATCCATATGGTGTTGGACATATATTGGAATATTTCTGAGGCCTGTCAACCTTTAAATATCCGCTGTTTTTATCTATTTCATATTTAACTGTATCTGTCGGTACAATTTCTATGTAAGTATTCACAACAGAAGGCATGTTGTTACCAATTAACACTCCATGCCATGGATGTGATTTAAGCACAAGTCTTATCTGTGCCCATATTTCCTGCAAATTATCTATTTTCATGTTTCACACCACTAAGTCACTAAGAACACTAAGCTCACTCTTTGGGTAAACTTGCAAAATCTTCAGTTACCATAGGAACCAGACTTGCTGTAATGTTTTCAGTATTAAAATTTATTAATAAACCTTTCGGCTTTTCGGTTAATTTAAGATACGTAAGTAACTGCGCTTTATGAATTGGCAAGGTTTTTTCAACTGATTTTAACTCAACTACTAAACAATCATTTACCAATATATCAATTATTAGTTCTGAATCAAGATCCTCTCCTTTATATATTAGAGGAATTCTAAATTCTTGTTTTGCACTTATATTATTTAAACTTAACTCCTTTAGCATACATTTTTGATATATACTTTCGAGTAATCCCGGACCCATTATCTTATGAACTTCAATAGCACATCCGGCAACTTTGTATGCTAATTCATTTAAAGATTTTTGTGTCATAATTATTAATTTAGGTTTTAAAGTTATTTATATAAACAACTAAATCTTAGTGCCCTTAATGTCTTAGTGGTGAAGAGCCTTTGATTCTATATTTCAAATGATAACCCATCATAAGCAAACTCAATGCGCGATGGAAGCTTTTTATTTGCTTCATCGTGAACAATATCATGTGTCATATGGGTAAAATATGTCTGCACGGCATTTATTTTTTGCGCAGCAGTTACCGCCTCATCAATTGAAAAATGCGTTTCGTGCGGTCTGTACCTTAGGGCATCAAGTATCAATACCTTTAATCCCTTTAACTTATCATATTCTTCTTCGGGGATAAAACTGCAATCGGTCATATAAGCCATGTCACCTATTCTAAATCCGTAAACCTTTGTTGGACCGTGCAAATACTCAATCGGAATAACCTTCTGCCCGAAAACTTCAAACGGTTTTATGTCAATTTCATGAAGGTTGACCATAGGAATTCCGCCGCCTTTAAATGTATTTTCATCAAATATATAACTGAATGTCTGCATTATTTTCGAGGTAGTTTCATTGTTCGCATAAAGCTCTACATGTTTTTTGTGCAGCTGGTTTATCTGGCGGATATCATCAAGCCCCATAATATGATCAACATGATAATGCGTGTAAAGAATAGCGTCAATATCAGTAATGTTGTTGGTTAGCATCTGCTGCCTGAAATCAGGTGATGTATCAATTAATATTTGTAAAGGTTTATTGTCAAGCTTTATATCGGTTTCTATAAATATTGAAACACGTAATCTTTTATCTTTTGGATTCTTTGAAGTACACCCGGGACATTTACATCCAACTATTGGAACACCTTGTGAGGTCCCGCTTCCCAGTATAGTTACTTTCATTCAGTCTCCGTTGTTTCTGTTACTTCTTCGGTATTTGTAAGTTTTCTCGAGCTTTCCTTTTCGATTATCTCTCTCACATTTGGCTTCACAAAGATATCGTCAATGCCAATTTCTTTTAAGCTCTTGGCTAAGATAATTATCCTCCGCTCGGCTTCATTCCTGGAATTTACAACAAGCAGTCTTGATTCTTTTAAAATACAATAACCGCCTGCAAAATTCCCTTTTTCATAGCGCACTTTAAAGCCAAGCTTATCAGCAACATCTTCAAGCTCAGCAAGCATCAGTTTTAATTCAGGATCAACCTGCTTTTTTTTCTTCATTTGTATCTTTAATTTTTCTGAGTGGTCTGAATATAGCAATAGGTATTATGGAATAATAACATAACACTGCTATTACAGGTACTCCCCTGAACGCTCCAATTCTTTCACCAAAAAGCTTTAAAAGACCGTCATGGTTAGGCGGACCCTGCCTGAAGAGCAGCATAAATCTAACATCTATATAATTAGTATATATCTCTACGGGTACAAACATGAAGAAAAGAATCGCACTCATTAAAAGCCAGCCATTCTCCTTCATTTTTAATTTTGTTGTTGCTAAAAACCAGATGGCTGATGCAAGAACAAATACGTAACTTATCACAACAACAAGCGATGCGTTTGTGAGCATTTGGAATAATGTATTTTCTCTATCCGGTGGAATTGATGTCCTGAAATCGAACTGGTCATAGTCTAAAAGTTCATTTCCAATTAATGTCCTTACATTAATTCCCCCAAGCCAAAATACCGCTGATAGTACTAGCAGTGTTAATGCTATTTTATTTGATCTGGACTGTAGAATTTGTTTCATTATTTATAATATTTACAAAAATATCATTTATTAGGGATAAATAATATAGAAAAGGAAACTACCAAATTTACCCAAACAATCCTTTAAAAAAACCAGTTTTATGCTTTTTTGCTTCACTTTGGACTGCTTCCGAGCTATCACTCTGAAGCTTTTTAATAATATTCTTATCCAGCCCTGTGTTTTTTGCAATAGCAACTCTTACTTTTACATCTGCATCTTCAGCCAACGCTTTCTGAAGCTCAACCGGAAGCCCATAACCAAATTCCGCAGCGACTGATTTTATTTCTACCGAGTGAGAGCCTAGACCAAGTTTCAGGTTATCGTAAAAATATTTATGGATCTTGGTAATATCCATATTAAAACTTAACTGTTCATTATTCTTAGCGCTTACAAATGATCTTAACCACGATAAAAATGCAGGCGTAACAAATGGACGCTCAAAGTATTGCCTTATGAAATTTTCAAAATGTTTCTTGTAAATATTGAGCGCTGTTACGTTGAGAAAGTATTCAACAGAATTTTTTAAATCACTCTCATCAAGTTCAAGCAATACAAATAACGGCTGAACTTCTTTATTGGGATGAAGTTTTGTCCATATGTTATCCGGCAGGTAGTTTTCATTATCGCAGAAATTACATTTTATTGTTCTTTTGGTATCACTTGTCAATTCTAATCCCGCACCGCATGTCATACACTTAAACACAAGCATTGCATTTTTATCAGTATTTTTTTTCGAGTAATCAAATCCGAATGAATCATTAATAACTCCAACGGCATTTGGGTGGAATTTCTTTAACACTGCATCAACGCCCCTTGTTGGCATTTTATGATTGCAGGATTTACATGTAAATGGCTTTTCCGAATTGATCGCTTCAAGCATTGCTGAATCTTCAATTATAGCAAAACACTCTTCGCAGTATGGCTGCATGGATGAATATAAAAGCTTATAGTCGCCATCTCCGCCCATTTGTTCAATACTGCCTGAGAGATACCCATTCATATACTTTTCCTTATCCATAAAGCCAAACATCTTATCGTTGATAACTGCACTGACATTTACCTGCTTACCGCAATTCTGGCATGTATCTATATCGGTAATACCTGATACAGCTACGTAATTATTACAGCCTGGGCAAACTATCTGAATCTGGAATGTTGATGTCTTTATCATTAATAAAATACCGTACCTTCTCTTAAATGTTTTTCGTTGAATTCCCTCAGGTCTTTACCTGTTTCCAATACTGATTTCAGGTTTGCGAAAAAGAATGTCCACCCTATCTGGCAGCTCATATGTGTACCTACCTTATACCGTTCATCAGTTGGAATATTATATTGTCTTAAATTCACGATACACTCTTTTCCCCGTTTTTTAAACTTCACTTCGCATTTACAACCCACAAAAGTAAACCTGAATAATGAGTTTTTCTGTACTGCAAGCACTTTCCCTGATTCCTTTGAGTCCATAACCCACATGAAAACGTATTCGCCGCCCTTTTTAAGCTCTACTTTTGCGCCGGTTAAAAACCATTTGCATAAAAGTTTCGGCTCTGTCCACATTTTATAAAGCTTCTCTGGGCTGCCTTTAAAAGCTGCCTGCAGAGTGAATTCTTTCCAGTTGTATTTAAATTTTTTTTGCATAATGTATTATTAATTTTTGGACTTTCCAAAATGTTTTTTTCTTAGCTTTTCAAAGACTTTTTTTGCCGGAATTGGCTTTACTCCGAATTTTATATCTCGTTCAGCTTCAAGGAGCTTCCCATAATGAGCCCCATCAATCAAGCGGTTATATTCCTGCATTGACATCAGCACCATATCACCTTCGCCATTTTTTGTAATAAAAACCGGTTCGCGGCTTTCGTGAACAAGTTTAGAAATTTCTTTTGATTTATTCCTGAGTGCAGATATTGGTTTTATTATTGGCATAATTATTATAGCTTAATTTTATCAAAATTATATCATTATTATGATATTCGCAAGATACAAAAAAGGAGAGTTAAAAACTCTCCTTTTGCAATACTTATATTTAAAATATTTTTAGCTTGTCTTTACGTTTTGGCTAGCTGAGGCAACTTCTGATTCCACTGTAACATCAGTCTTTAATTCTGCTATTTCACTCTTAGGTCTTTTCAGTATTCCATAAGGAATAACAACACAATAACCCGCAATTAATAATATTGGCGATACAACTGTCGGCATAAAACCATCTACGGAATTTTGCGACATTAATATATAGCCTACAATTAACAAAGCTATTCCAAGCCCCACTATCATGAAGTTTTCTTTTTCAAGCGGAAATGAAAATTCTCTTTTCTGCTTTGTTTTGCTGGTTTGTAACTTTTTACCTTTTGATTTTGGCTGCATTATATTTACTTAACTCTCTGTTTATTGTGTATTTTTGTTGTTTCTGATATTCAAAGATAAACCTTTGCTCAAATAATTTCAACCCTATTTGTATTAGATCTTAATGCCCGCTATTTTACATGCGCAAGCTCATTATAGAATACTGCGCTTGTTAATATCCCGTTATGGAAATTATTCAGGTTCAAATGTTCATCCGGTGAGTGCGCATTCTCATCAGGCAAGCCAAAACCAAGCAGAACTGTTGGCGCCTTCAGGCATTCTTCAAGTGTAAATACAATTGGTATCGAGCCTCCTTCTCTCATAAAAACAGGCTCTTTGCCAAAGCCTTCTTTTAATGCGCGGATAGCTGCTTGATTCCATTTGCTCTCTATTGGCGATATCCACGGTTTGCCATGATGCTGGCCGTAAACATCAACCTTGATGCCTTTTGGCGCTATTTTCTTTACGAAATCTATGAAGAGTTGCGCAATCTTATCGGGGTCCTGGTTCGGAACAAGCCTCATACTTATCTTTAATGATGCTTTTGAAGGAAGTACTGTCTTTGCCCCTTCTCCCTGAAAGCCGCCCCATATACCGTTGCAGTCAAGTGTTGGCCTTGACCAGATTCTTTCAAGTGTGCTGTAACCTTTTTCACCGGCAAGCTCTGCAACATCAAGCCCTGCTGCATATTCTTTATCACTAAACGGAAGTTTTGCAAAATTATCTTTTTCTTCTTTGCTAAGCGGAGCAACATCATCGTAAAATCCATCAATCAATATTTTTCCATCTTTATCCTTCATCTTAGCTATCATCTCAGCAAGCGCGTTTATCGGATTTTCAACTGAACCTCCATACTGCCCTGAATGTAGGTCACGGTTTGGACCTATGACATCGATCTGCATGTAGCAAAGTCCGCGCAGTGCATATCCTAAAGCAGGCAGATCTTTTGAGAACATTGCAGTATCAGAAACTACTACAACATCACATTTCAAAAGTTCGGAATGCTCCCTTATAAAATCACCAAGGTTCATGCTTCCTATTTCTTCTTCGCCTTCAATTAATAATTTTATATTAACGGGTAAGGATTTATTCTGATTCATATGCGCTTCAATTGCTTTCAGATGAATAAACACCTGACCTTTATCATCTGCTGAGCCTCGCGCAAAAATATTATCTCCGCGTATTTCAGCTTCAAACGGCGGTGAAGTCCAAAGCTCAATTGGATCCACTGGTTGTACGTCGTAATGCCCGTAAATCAAAACAGTAGGTTTATCACTTCCCGCATTAAGCCACTCGGAATAAACAACCGGATGACCCTTTGTAGGATAGATCTTCGCATTCTGCATACCAATTGATTCCATATGGGTCTTCAGATACTCAGCGCATTCAAGCACATCTTTTTTGTTTTCAGAGTTTGTGCTTATACTTGGATAACTTAAAAAATGCGTAAGCTCTTTAATATATCTCTCTTTACTGCCTTTAATAAAATCCCTTAACTCAGCCATTAAAATTTTTAGTCCTGTTTAAGATAATTATTATTTCCCGCAGAATTTCTTAACCTGCTCTTGTGCAAATGTATCGTTAGGCTCAAAAGTAAGATATTTCTGATAATCTGCGCATGCTTCAGCGTTTTTCGCAAAACCGGCAAAGTTATTGGCTCTCCAAAGGTATGCGCTAGAAATATTCGGGTTAAGCTCAATGCTCTTGGTTAATATCTGTGTTCCTTTTTCAAATTCGTTCAAATAGAAATCACAAATTCCGGCATATACATAAGCTGCTACATTAAGTATACCAAGCTCAATTGCTTTGCCAAACTTAATTCTTGCATCTGCGTATTTTTGTTCAGCAAACAATGCTTTTCCGTATTCAAAATATGTGTTCTCATCATTTGGATCCAGTTCTGTTGCTTTATCCAGATCAGCATATGCTTCACTGAATTCTTTTTTATCAACATGTATCTTTGCCCTTTTCTGAAAGTCCTCACTGTTTAAGTCTTCAGGTTTTACTTTTGCAAAAAATTCATCCGCCTTTGCGTATTCTTTCTTTTCGATCATTACATACGCGGCATATTTATTAGCTTCGCTGTATTCCGGGTCTTTAGTCAATACTTCATTCAGTATTTCCATAGCCTTATCATAATCACCTTTGCCGTAATATGATTTTGCGAAATATGTTTTACCTCTTGGTGAGCC
>JANPBV010000106.1:0-4990 GCA_031430615.1 Ignavibacteria bacterium
TATAAAAGAATTTGAAAAGATAAAAGATCCGATTGGATTTTTGGGGTGGATAACAGGGGTAGTGGAAACAATAAGGTCTGTAATAAATCTGATAACTAAATGATGGTGAGACGAGAAACGTCAAAAGTGAAACGGAATTAAAATCAAATAACAAATAATATTAGCAAGGAATCGTTATGCAGAATATAATTGAAGAAGTATTGGGAAAGAACTGGCGAACAACGCTCTGGGGAGGAATTATGATAGTATCACTTGCAATTAACCAGGCGCCGACAATAATAAATTTTCTGCCCGATGATGTTGAAGTATGGGTAAGGGGAATTTCAGGATTAATCGTTATGGCATCGGGGTTGAAGTTTGTATCACATGCAAAAGATAAAATCAATGAATAATGATTAATGAACAATGAGTAATGAGTCCCGCAGAGCGGGATTTCGCTTTGCTCAACAATGAATAAATAAAGTAGCCGCATCCTTTAGGTTGCGATAATTTTAACCGCCTTTAGAACTGTCAAATAATATCTCGTTTAGAATGAATGAGACTCACAGTCCTTAGAATATTAATATACATATTTGTTTGTTGGTGAACTTAACTCAAAAACGAGTCGGGAAAACCAGTCAAACAACTGTTAAAAACAGTCGTGGCACCAACAAATGGGTGGTGTAATTATATTCAGAGGATCCTTGCTTTTGAAAAGCAGGAACATTTCTAAAATACCTACATTAACCTCAAATACTTCAATTGGTTCTAAAAGGCGGTTGATTAAATAAGCATTGACACAGTCAATGCACTCCAAAAAAAGCTAGAAACTGATCTCCTCATTCATGGGGGTTATTAGAAAGGAAAAAAAGTATGGATCCTTCGTTTCACTCAGGAATAAAAAAAGAGTATTTCGTAAATAATTACCACAGGGTATTTTGCAGGAAGTTATCAGAGGAGAAGAAAAAAAATATTTTCCAGATAACCGATGCGTTTGAGAGTGATGATGATATGAAGAGTCTAAGGTGGTTAGCCTATATACTTGCAACATCAATGCATGAATCAAACGATACATTCGCCCCCGTGGTTGAAGGCTACTGGATAAAGCCTGAGAGCAAAAGAGTAAATGCTCTTTACAATTATTACTTAAAAAATAATCCCGGCGCGCTTAAGACGATCTTCCCGAACGGGAGAAACGGTACAGCATATTATGGCAGAGGGAGAGTTGTTCAGCTTACACATGATTTCAACTATAAGCTGGCATCACTGAAAATATATGGCGATTTAAGGTTGTTTAACGATCCTGATATGATAATCAAAGATGCCGCCTGTGATATGGCTGTGACATTTAAAGGAATGCTAAACGGCTGGTTCACAGGTTACAAATTAGAGCAGTTTTTTCCATTAGGCTCCGGTAAAGCTAACTGGGCAGGCGCAAGGAAAATCATAAACGGAATGGACAAGGCAAACCTGATTGCCGGATATGCGATGAAATTTTATGATTTGCTGGAATGGGGGTAAAACAAAAAAATAACACATAAAAAGTATATTATTAAATCTTCTTACTGAAAGAATAATTTAATGCTTTAAGCCTATCAATATAAAGATTATAATATATTTTTTTTGAGTTTTCTGTAAGGAATGATCTTGATATTAAATGCTTTACTTTACTATTTTCAGCGCGGAATTTATCAAGGATTCTTCGCAATCGTTTTTCTATAAGTTCAATCTTCATACCGAACTCAAAAAAATCATCAAAAGCAAAATACCCATTCTTTTCAAAGCTTTCTGTATTATAGTCATTTTCAAACAAACCGTTTTTTAAAGCCATTGCGGAATCATTGATGATATGCAGTCTTGTATTTACAAGGTCATAAGCGGGAGTAAGCACATGGTCACCGGAGGGAAGCTGCTGAACTGAAAAATTCCTTAAATGCGCATCACCATTACAAAATAAATAATTAAATATTATGCGTTCAAAATATTTTTCTGCTTCAAGGGCATATACAGGTATAAATTGTTTCATCATACCGGCGGCGCTTTGGTAGCTTCCTTCGTATTTGAAAGCATTTCCCTGTAATTGTAAAGAATAACCCATTAAAACAGCAAAATCTTCCTGTGATACTTTACTACCTGTTTTAGATATATCAAATCTTTTAGTAATATATGCAGGCTCACCATTTTTAAAAAATACAAGCCCGTTAGCAGCAGTTTCTATATCATATACCTGACTGGCAATCTGCATAGTCAAATTTTCATTAGCAGGCAGTTCCTCAGGCATACTGAAATCAGCCCCATAAGGTATTGGCTTTAAGATATACGTACCCTGCTCTCCTGCTTCTGTTAGCCTTAGCTTGTTTTTTTCAAGTATAATTGATTGCTTTACCTGTACCCCCGATATTGAAAGTATTTTTCTGTTCTCAATAAATTTTGCAGATATTTCCCCGTCTGCTTTAGGAGAATTAAAATCCTGCACACAGCTTACTTTTTTCCCGCCGAATAGTTCCCTCAGGGCTTTAGGAGAGTAATTATCAAATCCCTGAGCCAGGGATGATGGACAATTTTTTATTACCAGACTCATTAAAGTATCTCCTTCTCTGTTATCTCATGTATTGTTACATTACCTATTGTATTTGATGATGCGGTTTTCAACAGTATACCAAAAAAATCCTGCTTATCTATTTTTAGCCTTCGGCTTTGCAGGCTGAAATTCGAACCCTCTGCCATTAACGAAGCAAAGAATGGGAATAATTTACCAGATTCAAATTTTTTTTCTGTCATAGGAAGTGTCAGACTTACAGCTTTGTTATATCTATTCATAAGATATTCATTATCATATAAAAAAGTATACTTTTCCCCGGTTACTTCTTCAAGTATCCCCGCAATAATTCCGTTTACTTTTACTATAGCTTTTCTGTTCATTTGCCCTTAGTTAATTCTTTTACTTTTATATTAATTTCCATTCCCATCACTTCCAGAATCTTTATTATTGTACCCAGTGTGGGATTTCCATCAGAACTTTCAATTTCTTTTATAGTTCTCAGTCCAATTCCTGATAATTCTGAGAGATCGTTTTGAGTTAGATTAAGTTCTTTTCTTCTGTTTTTTAGTATATTAATTATATTTTTATAGTGCATTTTAATGCCCTTTCTCAACAAAGATAATACAATAATCGATCAATTTCAATATAGGGGCATTATAGCGCACCATATTATATATTTCACAATAATAATTCGAAAATAAACCAATAGATGCATTATAATGCACTTTTTAAAAAATACTAATAGATTTTAGTTAATTTTTAACTAAACAATAACTTGAAAAAATTGATTAATATTATAAAATTGATTTATGAAAATAATACAAGTATACTTAATCTGGATAATATTTAGTTGTTCTGTAAACCTTTTCTCGCAATCACAATACGATGTTAACCAGCGGAACAATGAACGCGGACAAATACTTGTAAATAAGATAAAATCAAAGAGTATTTGGGAATACCATTACTCCAAATTGCAGGATGGTGTACTTGCTGATAGCGGTTATAAATCATATTACTATGGCTATGATGATAAAGGCAGGATAACGGAATACACAAAGTATCATGTGTTCACAGATCTGACCGTAAAGGAGCTATACCAATACGGCAAGACGGATAAAATTTCAAAGAGTATAAGGTATAATTCCAAAAATGATATTATTGAAGGCATTACATATAAATATAGTAAAGCCGGCAGGATGAAAAGTGAGCTGCACGAAGCGTATTATAATTCCGTTAGGGTTGGCGTTTACTTTACGATACTTGCAAGCGTGACTGAAAATGAACTCTTCGGCAAGGTGCAGGATGAGCTTGCAATAGAGCCAAGGCTAGAGAGTTATTCGATAATTATTAATATCACCGATCCCGATGAACAGAACAAGTATGTTGTAATTGGCGATGAAACCGACCCAAGCTCACCAAGATATTCATGGAATCAATTGAGCATGGATATACAACGTGACCTGCTTGCATACCAGGGACCCAACCGCAAGGAACATCAGTATATCAGCAAGTTTGTTCAAAACGTAAATTATAAATATGATAAAAGCGGGAACCTGACAACCAGAGAAGTTTACAATACATCAAATGACCTTATAGAAAAAGAATCATATAGATATGACACAGGTAACAGGGTAATTTCATTCACAAAGTATAACGAGAATGGCAAGACCGTCAGTATGGAATCATACAGCTATGACGGCTCCGGCAGGCTTACTGAATCAGCCGGGGTTGAGCCCAGCGGCACAATAACAGGCAGGCTGAGCATAGTTTATGATAATAACGGGAATATCACGGAAAAAATATGGTATAATGCAATTGGCGAAATTAACGGGAAGTATAAGTATAAATATTCAGGCAGCCTGCTAGCTGAAGAAACCAAATACCGCGGTGAGAGCGAAAAGGAAATTCATAGTACATATGCATATGATGATAAAGATAATTTAATTGAAATTGTAAGGTATGATATTAATGATAAGAAAGATAAACTGCTGAAGTATGTTTATGAAAATTATTGAGGTAATTTACCCCCTCTAGCTCCCCCTTTTAGGGGGAGAACAAAAATTATTTTATAAGTATCATTTTTTTGGTTTGACGGTACTCCCCTGCTGATAAAGTATACAGATAAACTCCGCTTGGTAGAGAACCTGCATTCCAATCAGCTTCATAACTTCCGGGTACAAGCTGGGCGTTAACAAGAATTGCAACCTCACGTCCCAGCATATCGTAAACAATTAATTTTGTTAAAACACCTTTTCCGTCAGAGCCGGACACACCACTTAAAAGTGGAATTTCATACTTTATTTTAGTTGATGGATTGAACGGATTTGGGTAGTTCTGTCCAAGTTCAAATTCAGATGGTATATTTTGGTTATTGCCTGATATACCTATAACATTCCCGAAGGTAAAAGTAGCAAATACGGGAATGTGATCACTTGCATAATGTATTGCATCGGCAACTGAATCAGGTAC
>JANPBV010000107.1:0-7011 GCA_031430615.1 Ignavibacteria bacterium
ACAAGATTTTTGTAATCTTTGTAATAACCTTCAACCCTGAAAAGCAAAAGTCCTTCGTTCTTGTTGAATTCATACCCCAGAATATAATGAGCAGCCTGCTCGGGCTTAAGTTCAAGATTATTTGACTGCGCGTAATATTCCAATTTAGGGAACTGGTGATAAATACCAACAGCGCCTCTAAAGACCATATCCTTTGCAAACTTCCATCCCATTGAAAGCCTTGGATCAACAACAGTTTTCTTTGATAGAGTATGATAATCCGTTCTAACCCCCGGAATTAAGAAAAATCTTTTAGCCGGCTTTATCTGCGCCTCTACATAAGCGCCAACTCTGCCTGTATGGTTAAGTGAATTAATATCAAAGTACGGCGCATTTGTATTTATGTTATACGCAAGCTGGGGCACTCTACCACTAAATTTATCTTCGTTGTATTCAAATTCAGCGCCTGTGTTGATATCAACTTTATTTATTAACTGGTGAGTGAAATCAACCCTATATTTACCGTAAAGCTGATTTGTTTTTGTGTTTAGTATTCCATAACCAACATCATCTTTATGGTTACTGTATGAAACACCCATACTGAAATAAGTTTTAGAGCCAATTCCGGCGGAATATTTCAGGTTACCAAAAACAGTTTCGGAGCCTGAGTTGAAATACCCGTCATATGAAGGACCGGTATTCCTTACGCCAATTTTATCTTTACTGTAATCAAATATCCCTTTTAAATTACTGCTCTTTGATGGCTTATATGAAAGTGAGCCCCCTATTCCTCTTGCAAGCGGTATCGGGTCATATCTATCGGTTAAATATCCATTCAGTTTAAAATAAGGCTCAAGAATTGTTCCGCCTATATCTATTGTTGCGCCAAAATCTTTTTTCCTGTTCAGGTAAACTCCGCTTAAGCCAACATTAGCTAAACCAAGCCATAAGAAGCCGCCTGTACCTTGCGGCATTTCATATGTTTTAAGGTCAAGCACTGCCGAGAGCACATTGCCGTACTTTGAGGAAAATCCGCCGCTAGAAAAATTAATACCGCGCAATCCCCATGGATTTATTGTAGTGTATGATGATGTATTAAAATCATTATCAAAAATAAAAGGATTATATAGTGATGCCTGGTCTAATATTGTAAGCACTTCGTTTGCATCACCTCCTCGGACTGTAATTCTGCTTCCTTCATCCACCTGGTTTGACCCGGGGAAAGTTGTTATGGCGCGGAAAAGGTCACCATCAGAGCCCGGTATTCTTACAATTTCAAGAGGTGTAATTGTTGTCTGTGAGTTCTGCCCTGATGTATATGTACTTGCCGTAACAAGAATTTCTTCGGTTTCCACTTCCGCTTTTTTGAGAAGTACATTCACTTCCAATTGCTTACCTGCTTCAATGTTCACAGTTTGTCTTTTTTCGTTGTAATCAATGTAAGTATACAACAGATTCTGAGTACCGGTTTTAGAAGTTTCAAATTCATAATAGCCCGTTGAATCAGTTGTAGCGCCGTCTATAGTACCTTCGATAACAACATTCGCGCCGTTTAAGGGAAGGCTTTTCTCTCCGGTTATCTTACCGGATATCTTCGCATCCTGAGAGTAAGAAAATGCCGTAATAAAAGTGAGAAGTATTGTAAATAATATTTTGTTCATATGCTGCTCCTGTAGATTATAATATATTTAATTTTTATTTATCAGTTTATTGTATTCTTTTTCCGTTTGCGAATCTTTAAAGCCTGAATACGCCCCTATATAATTGAATGCCAAGCCTATTCCCCACCCAAGTGATACAAATCCGGGCCATGGAAAGGAAAAATCACCATGCCTGTATGAATTGAACAGCCAAAAACCCCATAAGAATACATTAATAACCAAATATGTTAATAAATGCTTCTTGAATTCTGCTCTTTTTTTAGCAAGCTTCCACAACTTTTCATCTCTTTGCCCGCTGTTACCATTATTTAAATTATTTTGATTATCCATTTTATTAATTTATTATTTCCTGATTATGCTCTCAAGTTTCTTTATATAATCTTCAAATGCTTTGATACCTGTTTCCGTTATCTTATATCTTGTGACAGGTTTGCGCTCAATAAATTCTTTTTTAACTGAAATATAATTATGATCTTCAAGCTTTTTCAGATGCGCGCTTAAATTACCGTCAGTAGCGTTTATCTTTTCACGAATAAATGTAAACTCAGCTTCATCTACACTGATAAGTACCGCCATTATCGCAGTCCTTATACGTGAGTGTATGACATCATCTATTTCCTGGTAATTAAAATCTGTCATTTTAGTATGTTGATACCGGGTTCTTTTTCCATTTCATATATAGTATTATTCCGGGTAAAGTCTGCAAGAAAATCATCATGCCCGCAAAAATTATGAGAGTATGTATGCTTGGGAAGAGGAAATTGTAAATTGCCCCGCTCCACCACCCAATAGAAAGCAATTGCATCCATTTTACCTGTTGAATTGCGCCGCTGATAATATATGTTGCTCCAAGCAGGGTTGATATAATAGGACAAATATAAACTGCATTATATGCATGGGTAATAGTTCCCACAAAACCAAACATGAACATACTGATACCCGCCGCAAACCATAATGAACTCAGCATTTTGCCGGCAAATGTTCTTACTTTCCTTTTCTTTGCTTTTCTTCTTTCTATTATTCCTTCAACAATCCATGCGCTTATCATCAAAATAAACCACATCATTCCCTGGTAGTTTATATTCACTTTCGAAAGCGCCATAATATAGTTTGCGATTAGTCCGCACGTAACCATAACTCCCCAGAAAATATAGTGCCAGCCGTTATCGGCAACAATGTTCCTGCTGTCTTCCATTATCTTCTTTATGACCGAAAGTTCAGTTTCTGCGCGGGTGATCTCTGAATGAGTAATTTCTGTTTGATCCATATTTTTGTCTGTTGGACTATTTATCCTGCTTAATTAATTTCGGTTAATAATTTTTGTGAAGCCTTTTTTTCTTCAATTTTTGGAATCCAGACTGATACCATTAGCATAACCGCAAAAAAGAGGAGACAATGAAAGCTCGGTATCACAAAGAAAAATACAGCGCCTGACCACCAGATAATTGTAAGGAACTTTAAAGATTTTAGCTGCTGAATAACTCCTACCACATAAAAAGCCATACCTAAAACCACAGAATCAACCGGTATTATATAAACCGGGTTAAAAGCGTTTGTAACAACCGATGCAAACGCAAACATGAGATTTGCGCCGCCAACAGCTATTCCTATAGTTGCAAGTATTTTCCCCGCAAAGGTTTTTACGTGTGTAATACGTTTTTCTTTATAAGCTATTATAATTGAACCTGTTATACCGGCAATTACCGCGCCCATCCACAATAAACCGGAATATTGTAAACCCGTATTAGAAATTAACATAATATAATTAATCAATATAGCCGGAGCCATAAGCATTGTCCAAAACATCCCCTGAATACTTGTATCATAAACAGCCCTGCGGCTATCCTCCATTATTTTCCTTATAACTGTTATTTCAAGTTCTGCCTGTTTAGTATCCATAATATTTTATTATTACTCCCACTTAAAAAATTTTATTGCAAATGCGTAGACTACTATTCCCCATACAGTAAGTATCAGTATTTCTTTTGGTAATGTGAAGATTGTCGCGCCATCAAATGCTATTTTCCGTAATGCATCGTTAAGATATGTAAGCGGCAGTGAGCGGCTAATTGGCTGCAGCCATGAAGGAAATACATCAATTGAAAAAAATGTGCCCGCTAAGAGAAACTGAGGTAATGTTACCAAATTCGCTATCGGAGGAACTGCGTTAATATTCTTAGCAACGTTTGAGACAAGGAAACCGAAGCCAAGGAATACAACAAGTCCTATTATTGATACAGCCATCATATTAAGGAAAGTCCAGAAACCATTAATGAGTGTAAAACCAAAAAGAAAATGTCCAAGCGCAATAATTATTACGGAGCCTGACATTGAAAATATCAACCTGCTTAAGGCTTCGCCAATGACAATATTATTGCGGTTAATTGGAGTAGCGAAAAATCGTTTGATAACAAGTGTTTCTCTGAGTGATATAAAAACAAATGCAGTACCAAACACTCCCGCGCTTAAGATCGAAAATCCCAATTGACCGGGCAGAATGAAATCGATCGTCTTTAATAATCTGCCTTCAACATCTGTTTGTCTTATTACTGCAACCGGCGGCTGTTCTTTTACCAGTGACAAATTAAAATTACTTATCACCTGGGCAGCAATTAATTTAATAAGACCCGATCTTTCAGGTTTAGCCCTATTTGTTTTTATATCAAGAACGTATTCCGGGTAAACACCGGCTGGATTTTTAACAATAGTGAATATTGCGTCAATTTCACCCTTCTGAAGATTTATATCAAGATCCTGGTCAGACTGATCTTTTTCAATTTTAAAATTTTCAATTGTTGTTATATCATGAAATAACTGGTTGTCATTACTGCTTGTGCTGTAAAAGCCAATCTCAAATCTGCTCGAACCGCCTGAACCGATAAATCCAAATACTACTATGAATATTAATGGGAACAAAAGTGTAAATATTATGCTTGAAGGATTCCGCACTATTGAGCGCAGACTTCCTTTTGTAATTGAAAGTGTAGCTCTTAATTGACTGTAGTTATTACTGTTCATCTCTCAGATCCTTCCCTGTAAGGCTTATAAATACGTCTTCAAGCGAGGCATGTTTAAGTTTTTCTTCGCGGGTAAATCCTTTCGCAAGGAGATTATCAATTAAGTTATTTGGGGTATCAAGCTCAATTACTTTTCCCAAGTCAATTATACCAACTCTATCACATAATTTTTCTGCTTCATCCATGTAATGCGTTGTAAGCATTACGGTTGAGCCTGAATCACGAATGTTAGTAATAAGCTCCCACAAATTTCTTCTTGCCTGAGGGTCAAGTCCGGTAGTAGGTTCGTCAAGGAATACAATTTTCGGTTTATTTATGATTGTTGTTGCTACTGCAAATCTCTGCTTCTGTCCCCCCGAAAGATTTTTAAAAATAGCTTTTGCTTTTTCCTTCAGACCAACCATTTCAAGTATTACCATCGGGTCAGTATCTGTATTATAAAGACCGGCAAATAATTTTATCAGTTCAATTAGAGTTAAGTTAGGATAAAAACCTGATTGCTGCAATTGCACACCAATTATCTTTTTTACATCATTCTTATTTGCTGTTACTGAAAGCCCATCAACCAATACTTCGCCTGATGTCAGTTCACGCAGAGTTTCCATAATTTCAAGAGTTGTGGTTTTACCTGCGCCGTTGGGTCCAAGCAGCCCGAAGATTTCACCCTCATAAACATCAAAAGAAATATCGTTGACCGCAGTTAAGTCATCGTATTTCTTAACCAGGTTCTTAACTTCTATTATTTTTTTATCAGAATTCATCAAAATACGTTAATTTTAATCCTTTATTCACTTTGTTTTTTAAAGTACTTTACAAATATAATCTTGAAATTCACATTTGTCAAGTAATTTATTAAAAATATTTTCGTAATTATCTACTTTATATTGATTTAAATAAAAAACCAGGCAACATTCAAGTTACCTGGTTTTAGAGATTTTAGACTATTTACCTTCTGTTAACTAATCTATACTTTTTGTATGCCTTTTCTGATATTTCAGAAAATCTTTTGCAGAGTCCTGGGTTTGTTTATCAGCAAGAGTATGTTTTACACAATTTCTCAATTTATCTATCAGGCTCTTTTTAGAATTTTCATCAGTTTCCGCATTTATCATCCTGTTCAGCATCCATACGGTCATATTGGTTGGATGACGCTCAAGTGACTTAAATAAGTACTCCTCATAATATCCAGGAAAGTTCTCGATAGTGTGAATAGGCTCACCCGGAGACCCAAATTCAATCAAGGAGTGTCTTTCAAGTAATCCTATCAGGGATTCACATGCAAATTGTCCGTCATCATTCTTCTTCAGCTCACCAGTCAAAAAACTCACTTCTTCCAATGCATCGTATTCGTTTGCATCGTCTATCTTCAAAGCATTGATCTTCTCGATTATTTTACGTGTTAGCATACCCCGCCTGTTTCAATTAACACTTACTTCACTAAAACCATTTTTAAAGTTTTTGTAAAATTTTTACCCCCGCCTTCGGCAATTATCCTGTAAAATGATAGAAAGCATGATAACCGAAGCAGAAAAAAAGTACAGCAATAAGTACTGAATAAAAATTACTTCCCTATAGCTCTAAAGTATGAAAAATCAAAGTTGTAAATTCCATCTTTATCTTCTTTGAATATAAAGATACTGAGATCCCCGTAAAAATTAAATTCATACTCCCCTTTTTGAAATACAATGTCATTTAGTTTTAAAGGAACATCATGGGGTACTTTACGGATAATTATTTTCATGGTATCGCCGTTTATGAGATCTGTTAAAGTTACTTCCATCCTGTGAAAACCGCATCCTGTGGAAAAATAAATTTTATTGCTGTCATTCCGCGTAATATAAATATCAGACTCATTAACATATGTTACATAGGTTGTAGTGTCGCAAACGGTATCGTTTTGGAGAATCGAAAGATTAAGGTCTTTATAAAATTTAAAACGCCTGTCATAAGTTTTCAGACTGATCTTAATATCAGAACTATCAAAAAACTTCTGACCGTCTTTTTAAAAACTGAACAAAATGCCGTCACCGCATTTTTGTGAATATGTATTTGCGCATGCAACTGCAAAAAACATTATGAAGATTGTTAATTTTACTATTCTCATAATTATTCGTTTATTTACTTCATTTATATTATAGAAAACAGTATAAACAAAAAAGGGCATCCAGTGGATGCCCTTGGGGGAAAAAAAATTAAAAAGTTTCTAATAAAATAGAAATTTTATGCTTTTACTATTCTCATCTTATAGAATGAACGCCATACAAAGTATAATGCAATTACAAAGAACACTCCGCCAACATATGGCGCAATTCCTCTGAATGACTCTGAAATTGCCATTTCCATTGCTAGTAAAC
>JANPBV010000108.1:0-6347 GCA_031430615.1 Ignavibacteria bacterium
GCGCAGCTGAATACTGGTCTTAAGTTGGAATACTTCATTGTGAAGTATGGCATCCCCCGAACTACCGGACACTCCATATAATTTGCGCCATTTACCCATTTGAATGTTGCTGATAGATCGTCATATTTAGTAACACTGCCTCTTGATAAAGCAGCGCTATCTGAAGTGCCAAAGTAATAATAAACATCGCTAAGCCAGTTTATCTGGTTAGTTGTATCAGCAGGTGTGTAAGACCATGAGGAAAACTGGTACGCGGGTGTTATATACCCAAATCCAAACATTTTAGTATATGTTTCATTTCCTATTTTCATAGCTCTTACTATATAAGGAAGCGCATATATCCTTTCAGAACCAACGTCCTGTCTCGTTGGATCATAATTAAAACTTGGAAATGTACCTTGTTTTAAGATCGCGTTCATAAACCATGTGTTTGTTGGTAATGGTCCTTGCAGCGAGTCATACATATAAGTCTTGGGGATCTTATTCTGTACTGCGCTGCCTAATGTTGATAAATAGGGCTGAGATGTAGAAAATGGCTGTACACCATATGTCCATTGTGAATATGTTTGAAAAGATAAAGCAATAAAAAGGATGGATGAAAGTATTGTTTTGAGCATTTGCAGCCTCCATTAATTTCAAATAATCGGTAATATCACCATATATCAAAAAAAAAGCAACCCCTAATATAGAGATTGCTTAGTAATTAACAAATATTTAAAATTTATTTAACGAGAACCATTTTTTTTGTATCGGTAAAATCTCCTGTCACAGATCCGGCTTGACGGACTTCAATTTTATAGAAATATGCTCCGCCAGGTAAATTAGATGCATCAAAATTAGTTGAATACTTGCCCGGGGAAAGGTTTTGATTTACAAGAGTTCTTACTTCCCTTCCTAAAATATCAAAGACACGTATATTCACTAAGGATGCTTTTTGTATATCAAATTTTATTTTTGTTACCGGGTTAAAAGGGTTTGGAAAATTCTGATAAAGAGCATATCTTAAAGGAAGCTCATTGCCAGTCTGAGAAATCGATAAAGGTCCATCTGAATAATTCACAATTCTGAAGTTATCAAAATAGAAGCCATCGCCCGGAATACCACTATCAGTAAAATAATTGAACCTTAACAATATCCTTTGTCCGTTATATGAATTTAAATTAATTCTTTCATAGATCCATGATTGAACCCCATGATATGAAGGCTGCCCGCCTACACTACTTGTATATCTTCCGGATAGATTTGACCACGTTGAACCAAAATTTGTACTTACCTGAATCCTTGTATAATCAAAATTTGTTTCAGTTGCCCACCTGGCCATAAATTCAAGCCTTGGGTTAACGGTATTAATAAGATTTATTGTATCTATTAAAGTGAAAAAATTATTGGTATTATCTTTTGAATTACCGTATCTCGAATCTGCAAATGAATGTCCTTCACTCCAATATGAAACAAATGTGGTGTCCCATTGTGTTTGATTTCCGCTCTTTATCCATCTTGTTGTTCCGTTTTCAGAATTATCTGAAAAAAGTACATTAGTCCTGCCTACAATAACTGAAATTGTATCAAGTGATGTTTCAATATTTTCCTGTTTTGTGCTGACTATAAATTTTATTTCATCTAAATAAGCTGCAGAATTTGTAAGCTTGAATTGAAAAGGACTTGAATTATACTTGATCTGCCTTTGATTTATACTGCCATAATTATTAATAGGATTAATTGCTGTAATATTTGGATATGAAGTTGTCAAAGTTACTGTAACATTATTTGAAGGGAGCGAGAGACCCTTGTTTCTTAATCCAATATTTAACTTCAACGTATCATTTCTCTCTGCGTATCCGTTACCAAGTATTGCATAATTCTGGAATTTTGCATACGCTCCGCCAACCCATGTTAAATACTTATAACTTGGAAGCATTGCATTTGCAACAGGTATTATCTCAGAAATATTAGGCCAAAATCCGCTTCCTCCAACTTCAGGTGTCCATGCATAGCACCCGGTAGAATGAAGCCAATCTCTGGTTGTTCCACTGGAATAATAATTAAGCATTTCATTTACAGTACCATAGGTATAATTATTTTCTGATGCAAAATCTCCGCTGAAATCTGAATAAATATCATAAGAAACACTGCTGTCATTAAAGCCGTACGGATTTAGGTACCTTCCGGCAACTGAATGCACTGAAAATGCTATTTTTGGCTGTATGGATGTACATAAATTTTTTACAGCCTGAGTTTCTGGTTCTGAACCTGCCGATGGTCCTCTGTATGTATCTGAACACGGGTCACCGCTTGAACCACTGTTTAATCCCCATCCGTAATTATAGTTCCTGTTAAGATCTACACCAAAACATGACCCATTATTTCTTCTGTTCTTTCTCCACGACCCGCCACCGTTAGGATTTGTAGTCTGGTTATAGCGGTATCCATCCGGGTTAACTACAGGTATAATATATATCTCCCTGTTATCAACTAAATATTTAGCTTCAGGATTTGTATTATAATTATCCAGAAGCCAGTACATAAAGTACAATGTTCCTGCCATTGCCTGAGGCTCTCTTGCATGATGCAAAGCGTCAAAATATACAGCCGGTTCGGTTGCTGATTCATTTATATCTGCATTATCAGATATTTTAACTGACCAAATGGTTCTTCCTTCTGATGTAGTACCTCGGTTTTGTTTCGCTGTAATTAATGTTGGGTACTGCAGCCGCATTGAATCAAGCTTTTGAACAACTTCATCATAAGTATAATATCCTCCCATACTTCCATAGCTGAATCCTGTAACATTATCATTTTGTTTTATCAGTTTGCTTAACATCATTTCTTCATATTCCGGTAGTGGCCGGTTTTTATAAAATTCATTCATATCCTGTATTTCAACTTTGTACGATAATCCGGTTGCGTTTAACCTCTCAATTTCATTCTGGTTAATAACAAGCGTAATGCCATCTTTCAAACTGCCGTGATAATGCTCTATTGTTATATTATTTTGATTAAGAATTTTGATATCATTTGAACCGTTAATAGCTACTTTAACCTGAGAATAAATTTCATTCTGTGAATTTATTTGATTTTGATCCAAAATACTGAACTTGGTAAATACTAAAACCAATACAGTCAGAAAAATTAATGAAGCAAATATATTTATTTTCATTCTAAAATAATTAATTATTTTATCAAAACCATCTTTTTTACATCTTTGTATGAACCTGTTTCAATTTCATAGAAATAGACCCCCGATGTATATTTTGACCCGTCAAATTCTGTTTCATAACTTCCTGAATTCAGTTTTTGATTAACAAGAACTTCAACACTTCTGCCAATAGCATCATAAACTGTAATTTTAACAAAATCATTTTGTGGAAGGTCAAATTTGATCTTTGTACTTGGATTGAATGGGTTCGGATAATTTTGATATAGCATGAATCTCGAAGGTACTTCAGTAGTTATGGTATTTACGGAAATAATGTTGCTTAAATTTGCAGTATATATTTCCTGATTAGGATAACCTTTTCTCTGGTCAGTCCAAACAGGGATAACTTTTCCATTATACGCATCTATACTAATGTAATCACCGAACCTAACATCTCCGTTTGGCTCCTGTGATGTAAAACTTGAATCACTCAATAATTGGTTTACCCATGTTGTGCCTGCATCTGTTGAATATGCGACATAAGCATTTATTTGTGAAGCGCCTGTCCTGGTATCATAATACAAAACAAATAAATTACCGTTATTATCACACTGCATCATTGGCCAATACTGATTATTCGTTGTTACTTCGTTAACTCTTACCGGACTTGCCAGCCAGTTTGTGCCCCCGTTTGTTGAGCGCTGAAACCAAACATCAGAATTACCGTTCCTTGAGTCATCCCAAACAACATAAACATTACCGCGGGTTGCATTACCCGAATAATCAACGCAAACAAACGGGAAACCATTTGTTGAGCTAACGTTGCTTAACTGGTAATCGGTGCCAAAACTACCTCCGCCGTTAGTTGACTTATCAAACCTGATACCGTTTGCTGCCCACACAACATATATCTGGTTATTTGTACCTGTGCAGATGTTTGAACCCTGTCCTGAAGAATTATCTCCTACATTCACAGTTGAAGACCAATTCAATCCCGCATTGGTAGATTTACGGAATCTAATTCCTTGTGACGGTCCAAAACTTGTCCACGAAATAAAAATATTATTATAAGTTGTATTTGTGTTGATCGGATCGCAGAATATCCATTCCTTATCTTCACCTGCCCCGCCTGTACCCGGGACAGCTGTTGAATAAAGAACAAATGTCTGACCGTTATTGGTTGATTTATACAAGAGCATATCCCTGTTATATCCAGCAACAGGCTTTCTTGAAGTACTTGAGATGTAAAAGTTACCCTGCGCATCGCTTGTAATTACGGGGTCGCTTTGTGAAGTATGTTCCGGATTCGGGTCGGGCAGTAATTGAGTTGCTGCCCAGGTAAGTCCGCCATTAGTTGAATAAGTATAACCAATTCTTCTTACAATATTTGTATCAATATAGCCAAGCCTGAAATCTCTCCATGCAGCTACTACAAAATTTGGATTAGCCCGGCTTATTCTTACTGATGGTTCGTTTTGCGGAGCTGAATTCAATGAAAGATTATTATTTACAAATAAAGGGCTATCATAATTCCCCAAAAATTTTCCATTATCTGTTAACGCGTTCGGATCAAAAGCTTCAGCCTCAATTAAACCATCCTGAGCTGAAATTCGCAATGTTAACGTAAAGATTAATAATAAATACTTATAATATTTCATGAGAATATGTTTACTTTTTGTAATAATAAATATAGTTGAATATTTTTAGTATTAGAATACAAAAACAAATGTGTGAGATAACAAATATAGATTAAATCTAAAATTTCATTTCACTATATCTTAAGTATTTACATGGTGTTAGTTTTTTTATCAAATATAAGTAATTAAGTTACTACCAATAAGATGTAGTTCCTTTTTCATCCTTTTGGCTGATAGAATAATAGTGAACATATTCTTAGTTTTGTTAATGAAATTCATCAAACTTAAGGTAAGTTAAAGCAAAAAACATGTCAAAGAATAATAACATCACAGAAGCAGAAAATGAAACTAATGTTACCATAGAAAAAAGCTATGTAAATTCTATAATTGGAATGATAAGTAGAAATGAAAAAGCACCCACACCGGAAACAATACTTGAAAGAAAGAAAAAAAAATTAGTAAGAGCAAATGATAAAATCTGGATATATAAAAACGGAACGTTATTATAATTAAAATATTTTATAAATAATTATTTTTCAATATTACCAAAATAAAATTTATATAGCAGACTTAAAGTGTATCGAAAGAAAATTAATCAGGTATGACAAATCAAGAAAATGAAAATGAAGAATTTTATTCTTCAGAAGGATCATTATTAAGTGAACCTGAACCGGATGAACTGGATGACGAAGGCGAAAACAAAATATATCTTTGGCTTAGCTTGAGTATAGTTGTCATCCTCGTTTTGAGCTACTTATCCGTTTGAATCAATATTTCAGAAAGCACAATTAATATTAACAAACAATATTTAACATATGAATAAAGATGAACTGTTTTTAAAGGAAGCATACATACATTACAACTATTTTATCAACATAGCGCGCCGTATGACACAGAATGATTTTGACGCTGAGGATCTTACACAGGATACCTTTATAAGGGCATACAGATTTATAGATCAATTTGAACCCGGTACAAACTGTAAAGCATGGCTTTTTAGAATAATGAAAAATCTTTTCATAAATTTCAGCAAGAAAAAACAGGCTCATCCGCATTATGGATTGGATAGCGTTATTAACGAACCGGCTGTTAACGATATTGAACCCGGTTTAAGATATTTTGAAATAGTTAAGTTCCTGGAAAAGATTAAGGATGAATACAGATTGGTAATGATGCTTTATCATGTAAAAGAATATTCCCTTTCCGAAATATCAAAAACCCTGAACTGCCCGCTTGGTACAGTAAAGAGCAGACTTCACAGGGCAAGAAAAAAATTCAGAGAAGTACTCTCAGAAGCTGCCTGATTATTTTTTTACAGTTTTTTTAAATTATTAAGTATAAAACTACATGAGGGGGAAACATGTACAATAAAGGTAATCAATTATACATAGAGGTAGAAAATAACAGGCTTTTTGTATACATTCATCTTCAAAACTTACGGCAAATGACAGCTTCCAGGATTTTTGATAATTACATTGAGACATATAGAGAGAAGGATTTTGAAGAGATATGTGTTTCGTTCTGGAATATTGGTATACCCGGCGAGCATTTAAGTACTTTTCGCAGGACGAACA
>JANPBV010000109.1:0-6666 GCA_031430615.1 Ignavibacteria bacterium
ATAGGTGGGACGGCAAGAAGTTTTCGATAAGGAAAAGAAACTGAGAACACCTTAAAGGGAAACTCTAAGGATTAATAATAGAACGCTGATGACACAGATGCTACAGAAATACACAGATAAAATCAGCGAAATTCAGTTTAATCCGAGTCATCAGTGTTCTATTTTTTTACTTGAATTTCAGAGGCGTTTGGCCTATCAAGTAAATTTTTTTCAGAAACAAAAAACCCCTTCGGCAAGTATCATATAAAAAAGGAGATTACAATGATTTCTTTACTCGTTTCGATAATGCTGGTTTTTACTTCATGCACAAACTCTGCTTCTAAACAGGAAACAATAACCGGTTATAGCGATACATGCAGCTCAATGACGGATGCCGAAAACCTTAAGAACAAAAAGGCGGTAATTTTCGGCAGGCTGCAGAAGTTCACTCCCTGGTTAAGCGGAAAGGGTTCGGGACACATGTTCTGGCAGTGGGAAGTTCTATTTTCTGATGGAGGAAGGATTCCCGTTGTGTCAAAAGATAAATCAGACGGTGAATCAATTGTGTTTGATGAATATGAAAGCCGCAATGTTGTGATTTACGGAACGGTGTATTACGGAATTATAATTGGCGATAGCGATCCAAACCACCAGAGCATGACAGGATTTAGGTTTGATGCCGATGGAATTGATATCACGGGAAACATTGTGGCACAGGATACCTGCTGGGTTTACGCTGATATTGAAGCGCACCCAAACATGGATGCAATTATTGCAGGTAAAGTCATAGAGTTTGTGCCACTTGGTGACGGAAGTAAGCTTGGCGATGAAAAAATATGGGACTATGAACTTGTAACCCAGGATAAATTCCGAATACCCATAAGGAAAGATAAATATCTTAAGCTCGAAAAATTAAAAGATAAGGATGTATTCATTAACGGGTATGTTAAATACGGAATAATTTTTGGTGAGTCCAACACAGCAAATATGCAGGGTTACAGAATTGATCCGTTTGAAATAAGTATAAACCAGACTGGCTACGGTAATACTTTGACAGAAAGAAAGATTAGAATTGATCTTTCTAAATTTAATGACGAAGGCTACAGAGTTCACCCTGACGGCGAAAAGAGCGCAACAAGTTATGAGTTCTGTATTCCCGCAAATGACTCCGTACTGGCTGAAGTGAAAGCAATCGATCCAACTGCGGGTGAGATGAAGAGCTCTAAAGGACGCTCAGGCTGCAGCAATATGGAGTGGCTCGTAATTGGCTCAACCCGTCAGAAAAACTTTAAGGACGTGATAAAAAAACTTGCTGAGTTGAGCTATATAAGAAAGATAACCGAGACGTTTTGGGAGTAAAGATAGAAGCCAAAAACCAAAAACCAAAAACCAAATAACTTTAATTATATTTAGCGATATTTGTAAAATATAAAATCACTTCATCCAAAAAAGTTTAGATGATTAAAAAAACATTACTTGGGATATTTCTGCTTATACTTGCGGTAGGGATATTCCTTTTTTATTTTGCGTGGCGCTCGCCTGATTATTTCGAAGGACTGGCAGGATGTAATTTTGCAATGCCGCCGATCAGAATGACCGAATATGACAGCGTTTTGCAAATCCACCCAAGACCCTTCATTATTGATATTAACGCATCACAGAAAAATCCAAAATGGGGCAAGGTATTATTTTATGGGGCTTCGCATACACGTGATCCAAAGGATAAACAAATAGCGGATATTGAAAAACGGTGGGATAGTTTTGATCCAAATGTTTGCCTTGTCGAGGGCAGGCTTGGGTTTCTGATTCCAGGGTTAATGGATCCGGTAGAGAAATATGGCGAAATGGGTTTTGTATACAAACTTGCACGAAGAGATGGTGTTGAAGATTTTACATGGGAAGAGCCGCTTAATAATGAGATTACATCTGTGCTAAGGAAATTCAAACCGGAACAGGCAGCAATGTTCTATATATTGCGTCCGTATTTCAGTAATATCAGATTTGGGAAACCCGAGAACCCGGATGAGTATGTGAAAGGGTTTATAGAAAAACGCACACAGCATCCGGCATTACAGAATACAATAAAAACCGTTGGCGATATTGATGCCATTTGGAACAGGGAGTTTCGAGGTGTTGATAAAAATGGAAATGCTATAAAAGACTGGCGCGAAACATCGGATGAATACGGCTTACCATTATGGCTTGGCGATGTATCAGCTGAAAGTAATTTTGTAAGGAATGAATATTTAGCATGCCTGATAATTACTCTGGTTAAACAGGGTAAGCGAGTTTTTGTTATTGGCGGTTCAAGCCACCCTGTTTGCATAGAAAGAACGTTAATTTCAGAATTAAAATAAAAATCAATAATCAAATAATATAACATTATGTTTACAGTAGCCACGAAGTATTTTCTGGTAAATGTTGTAACTAAACCGGATGTTGCGGATCACCTGATACCGAATATCAAAAAATTTGATATAGTATATTTTATGAAACAGGAATTCAGAGGCGGAAGACCCGCTGACCCGGAAGACAAAGATATTGTCAAGGTGCAAATACTTTGTGCCCGCGGAAAACTTGGCAGTATTATGGATTATGTGAGCGAACATTATGTAAAAAGATATGGGGCGGTATGTTATTATGAAGAGGTTTATGTGCCGATGTAAGGTTATTTCAAAAAGATATTCGTGTTACTAAAAAACTATTTTGTTCAAATCTCCTTAAATATAAACAAACACGATTTTTGATAGCAGGCGCAACCCTGAAGACTTAAATCTTTGAATTAAAATAATTTTAATAGAAATTTACTTTAACAGACTATTTTCCGCAACGAGCGGAGCAATTTCGTCTTTTGTTAAAGTAATCTCAATGGGACCGAAAACATAAGCAGCAATTTCATATGGATTGTAATAGAATGTTATAGTGCCATCTTTAGTTACCATAAAGTTATAATTGAATGCTATTTTATTTTCAAACAGGTCGCCTTTTTCCTGAAGGTTATCACCGGGCTTTAAGTTTTTTGATTTTCTGTAAGCGGCATCAATAAGCTCGTTTAGTTTCTTTTCAAATCCCGGGGCAAATAAGTTACTTAGCGATACGGTATCACCTGTTTCCTTGCTTAGATTAATATAATTAAAATACGTATTTGGGTGAGCGCCGCCCATGAAAGAAGAATTTTCTGACGCCAGTGTGATTATCGTTGGTGTTTCGTTAGCCGGCTTAACTGACTCTTCGAGATACCAATACATCGCTGACTCAGGAAATTCCTTCCTGAAGGAAACATACTGCGTTATAAAGGAATCAGCCGCGACCTGCATGCTTGGTAATAATGTATCACCATAAGAAACACCCGAGTTTACAATGTTCATAATAAGTTTATTTACCTTATCTTTATTTTTACCTGAAACAGCCTCTATATAATCAACCTTAAAATATGCGCAGGTATCGTTTGGTGAGCAGTTCTTATAAGATTTCATGAACGATTTATCAGAAAATTTAATTGTATTCTCGTCGGTTGACTTTGAATCTGTTGTTGTTTGTTTGGTATCTGTTTTTGTGCTGTCAGTTTTTTTCCCGCAGGCTTGAAATACAAAAGCTGCAAAAAGGATAAGTAAAATTGTTTTCATGATAGATATTATGGTTTTGTATTATGCAAATATAATTAATTTATACGACATTAATTTTAAGTTCAGCGTAAGCAGCTGAGCATATCCATACCTTGCCGGTAGACGCTTTCTTAATGGCAGAAGCGCATTCAAGTATTGTAGCGCCGGTTGTGATGACATCATCAATTAAGATAATATTTTTACCGCAAATCTTTTCTGCATGTTTAAGGTTGACCTCAAATGCGCCGCTTACGTTTTCCTTCCTTTCAGATTTACTGAGTTTTGTCTGCGTTCTCGTGAAGCGGGTGCGGATAACGCCATCATTAATTGTTTCCGAATTTAAGATTTGCGAGACACCCTTAGCTATATATTCACTTTGATTATATGTTCTATCTCTATATTTAGCTTTATGCAGCGGGATAGGAATTACATAGCTAAAACGTTCGTTACCCTTTGAAGCAATAATTTTGCCAAGTTCACCTCCGAGCATAACGCCAATGCCCTTCATTTTACTGTATTTCATAGCATGCAAAAGCGGCTGAATAGGCTGTCCCTCTCTGAACCAGAATGCGCTGATTGAGTTATCAATTGTGCCATCTGTTATTCTTCCCTCCTGCCATGGGTGAATATCGCTATATGGCTCAAGTTTTTGATAACACTCAGGGCACAAATATTTTTCATCCCCAGTAATTACCGTTTGGCACGATATGCAGGAGTTAGGCAGTACGAAATTAAGTATATTGTTGAATATTTTATGAAGCATCAATTAAGATAACTTTTTGAATTTTAAATTTAAAGTAAAAATTATAAATTCTTTTTTACCCGAAAACCGCATAGACTGCAATAACGGGCAGTATTCACCTGAAAAAATGACAAAAACACCATCTATAAGAACCCAAAGCATAATAGATTACGATAATATTATAAGGCGTGAAGTAAAAGGCTTGCTATGCGGGGTTGATGAAGCAGGGCGCGGACCGATTGCCGGACCGGTTGTTGCCGCTGCCGTGATATTTGGTGATGACGTGTATATAGAAGGTGTGTTTGATTCCAAACAGGTTACCAAAAAACGCAGGGCGGAATTATATGATGAAATTACTTCACATGCGCTAAGCTGGGGAGTAGGGATTATTGATAACAGGCAGATTGATGAGCTTAATATTCTGAACGCTACCAAAGAAGCGATGAATATGGCAATCGGCAGGCTTGGGGAAACACCTGGGGTAATTGTAGCAGACGGAAATTTTTATTTTAACCCGGTTGCCGAAGTAAGGAATGTTATAAAAGCTGATGAAAAAAGTTTTACAGTTGCAGCCGCATCAATTATAGCAAAAGTTACAAGGGATAGAATAATGTGCGAGCACGAAAATACGTATCCTAACTTTTCATTTTCAGCTCACAAAGGATATGGCACGGCAGGCCACATTGAAGAAATACTTGAGTTTGGTTATACCGATATTCACAGGAAGTCGTTTAAGCTAAAAGCAATGCAGGGAGTCTTGTTTTGAGTCTCGGTAAAACGGGCGAAGCAATTGCAAAGAGATATTTTGAATCATTGGGATTTGAGTTTATTGCTGAAAATTACAGGTATAACCGCGCGGAAACTGACCTGATATTTAAGGACGAAAGCAAAAAGCGGCTTATTTTTATTGAAGTAAAGACAAGACGAACAAAAACTTTTGGCGAGCCCGAAGAATCAGTTACAGAAAAAAAGCAGGAGCAGATATTAAAATCAGCCGAAGGTTTTTTGATGACACATACGGAATACGATGATTACGAAAAGCGGTTTGACGTAATGGCAATAATGATTGAGGATGGAAAAGAAAAGATAAATCATATAGAAAATGCTTTCTAGCGGTAAAAAGTAAAAAGGCAAAAAACAATAAGAGTTAACCACGAATTTCACAAATTACACTAATTTTAACATTATGAATTCTTTGGTAATAGATAAACAAGTAGAAGTAGAACCTGCCGCAGTTAAAGTCTGGACAGAGGGAAGAACAATATTTATAGAACTCACAGACAGGAGAATTATTGGTTTTCCGGCGGATAGATTTAAGGTCTTAAAAGAAGCGACTGATGACCAGCTTAAGAATGTTGAAACCAGGCTGGATGGTTATGCCCTTCGTTGGGAAGCTCTGGACGAAGATATTACAGTACCCGGAATTGTAGCGGGAAACTTTCAGTTAATATAAATATGCTTGATAGAATAAATCTGAAAAACGTGCTTGTGCTGGATATAGAAACAGTGCCGCAGTATGCCACGTATGACGAAGTTCCCGAAATATGGAAAGAGCTTTGGAAGAAGAAGATGCAGCGGGATATCAAAGATGGTTTAACTGCTGACGGACTTTATCAAAGAGCCGGTATATACGCTGAGTTCGGGAAAATAATCTGCATATGCGCAGGATATTTTTTTGAGACTGGCGATAGATTGCAGTTCAAAGTAAAGGCATTCTATGGTGATGATGAAAAAAAACTGCTGGCAGATTTCAGCGAGGCGGTAAATAAAGGTTTCAGCACAGAGGAGCATTTACTATGCGGACATAACAGCAAGGAGTTTGACTTCCCGTACATAGCGCGCAGATGCCTGATAAACGGTCTGCCTATACCATACTTGCTTGATAATGCCGGCAAAAAGCCATGGGAGGTTCAGTTAATTGATACCATGGATATGTGGAAATTTGGCGATTATAAAAACTTTACATCACTAAATTTACTGGCGGCAGTATTTGGAATTGAATCACCCAAGGATGATATCGACGGCAGCCAGGTATGGAGCACTTACTGGATAGATAAAGATCTTGAGCGGATAAAAAATTACTGTATGAAGGATGTTGTTACAGATGCGCAGTTGTTTCTTAAGTTCAAAGGAATGGATTTACTTAAACCCGAAAACATTAGTTTTACAAATTAATTTATTAAAACGATGGGATACAAACAAAGAATTGAAAGCAATTACGAAGTTATGCTTGGTAAACCGGTTATTAAAGGTACCAGGATTACGGTTGAGCTGATACTCAAAAAACTTGCAGGTGGATTTACAATTGATGATTTACTAACCTCGTATGACCAAATTAAA
>JANPBV010000110.1:0-10591 GCA_031430615.1 Ignavibacteria bacterium
ATTTAACAGCCTGGTAATTGAATCAACCAAAGAGTATGCCTGCGGGTATAAGCTGAACATTGCATTCTATGAGCGCGCGGTTGAAACAGGCTTTGCGGCTATAAGAGCAGCTATGGCTGCGATACCTGAGAATCTCATCACCATTGCTGATGCCAAGCGCGGCGATATTGAAAACACAACCGAGCTATACGCTCAGGCATTCTTAGATGAGTTCGGATTTGATTCCATAACCGTGCAGCCGTATATGGGTCAGGATTCCGTAAGACCATTTTTGCGCAGGAAAAATAAATTTGTATGGGTACTGGCATTAACATCCAATTACGGCGCAAATGATTTCCAGTTCCTGAAAGTTGAAAATAAACTCCTTTGGGAAGTTGTTGTTGAAAAAGCGTTGGGGTGGAATGACCACAAAACCGGATTTGTATTCGGCGCAAGCCATACCAAGGAAATTGCCAAGATGACTAAGAACTTTCCTGAAGTACCGCTTTTAATTCCGGGAATCGGCGCGCAGAAGGGGTCACTTGAGAAGACTATAAATTCGCTCAATCACACATTGTTTGTCATCAATCAGAGCCGCTCAATAATATATGCAGCTCCGAAAGCTGAGAGTGCCGAGGAGTTCAAAGCAATCGTTGGCGAAGCTGCCATGAAGGCAAGAGATGAGATTAACGGCTTTTTGCAGATGAAAAAGTAAAGATTAAATATAGTAGAACAGACATTCCTGTCTGTTCATAACAAAGTATTCTACAATTAAATTGAAACCCAAACTTAACATCAACGAAAATTTCATCTGCCGCCTATGGGAAGGCGGCATTGCTTATTATCACAATCTCATAACTGATACAGGTGAGGATGTTGAAGTAACAAGTCATGGCACAAGGAATTATGAAGCCGGACCCGATTATAAAAATGCCAAAGTTAAAATAGGTGGTAAAACCTTTACGGGTGATGTAGAAATTCACAGGGATTTTAAGAACTGGCAGGAACACCAACACCCTAAAGACAGAAGATATAATTCCGTAATACTGCATGTTGTGTTATGGGATTCCGAAGAACGAACACCACCAAAACTCAGAATAAAACGCATCCTTCCGACTGTAATACTCGCAAATCATTTAACAGGCTCAATCCACGATATATGGCAGGATATAATATCCAAACCATCGGAAAAATTCCGGCTGCCGTGTTATGAAAGGAATAATTTAGCTAGTGATGAGCTTATAGTAAGCTGGTTTGATAAATTGGCAGGTGAAAGGTTTGAGCTCCGCGCTGCGAGAATCAGAAACAGTATAAGAGAACTCTCGAAAATTGATAGCAATGCTGCAGGCAGTATCTCTAAAAAGAAAGGCGTTTGGGAGCAGGTTTTATATGAGTATATATTCGAAGCGCTTGGCTTTGCCAAGAATAAAGAGCAAATGCTTAAACTCTCCGGAATTGCATTATTAAAATTAATTTCAAAATATTTCTCAGGCAATATTACTGATATTCAGTCAATATTATTTGGTGTTAGCGGATTGTTATTCGATGTCAGGGCAAAAGATACCTATATAGATGAGATTAAAAGTAAATGGCGTATACTTGAGGATAAACTTAAAATAGAAAAACTGGAACGAAGCCATTGGAATTTCTTCGGGCAGCGACCGCAGAACTTCCCAACTATCAGAATAGCATATGGCTCACAGGTTGTTAGAAATATTTTGGATAATAATTTGCTCAAAAATATTATTGAATTATTCAGTGATGAATTATTTAAAGTTAAGAATGCTGCAAGTAAGCTAATTTCACTTTTTGAACCTACTAAAGATGAATATTGGTCTACCCATTATGATTTTGGTAAATCTTCAAAATCAAAAAATATTCTTGCAGGTAAACATAGAATTACAGACATAATGATAAATGTTATACTGCCATTTGTAAAGGTTTATTCAGAAATATTTAATAAGCCTATAATTCTGGAAAATTCTATTATGCTGTATAAGCAGTTTAAGATAAGAACTGATAATAATATAATCAGGGTAATTAATGACCAGTTAATCCAAAAGAGAAATATCAGAATAAATACCCCCGCACATGAGCAAGCCGTAATTCAGCTTTATAATTTTTACTGCACCCGCGAAAAATGTGATAAATGCGATATTGGGAAAAATGTTTTAAAAGGGGAGGCGTATGATTACAAGATTATATATTATTAGATTAATTTGACATCCTGAGCGAAGCGCCTGCCTGCCGTAACGGCAGTTCAGGCAGGAAGGATCCATTTTATATAATAATAAATTGAAAAATTAAGTTTGGATTCTTCGTCGCTGACGCTCCTCAGAATGACTATACCCTAAAAATCATTAATCAGCCCAAAGTGAATTTTGCCTTCAAGAATCGAGTCACCCCTGCCTAATGCATAGCTTACTCCAAACATACCAAGTGATGTTTCAATTCTAATACCAAGACCATAGCCGAATATAAACCCTTCCTGTGAGGGGATGCCGTAGAAATTATCTTCCGGTTTAACATAATATCCTAAGTCATAGAATATCGCTGAAAAACTCTTTCTGGTGAGGGCATACCTTAATTCAATATTACCCCACGCTGCCCTTGAGGCAAGGAACTGACCTTCCCTGTAGCCTCTTACAGTGCTGTTACCGCCAAGACGAAAGAGGTCAGCGGTTTCAAATCTGGGTGAGCGTATTTCAATCCCATGCACACTTATAAGCGAGCTTTGCCTTTTGAAAAAAGAGGAATAAAAATCAAGGTCCATTGAGCCTTTTTGAACTGTGAAATCACCCGGAATATCCTGATCAGGGAAAGATGAAGCGTTGTATATCTTTTTCTGCCCAACGGAATAACTGGTTTTATAAAGTATTCCTGAAAACGGGTTGTAAACATAATCCCTGCTGTCATATCTAATTTCAACACCGGCTGCAAGTACCCTGCTATCAAATAGTGTGAATAGATTGTTTTGTGAGGTTGGTATAACCCTTTCAAAATTGAAAATTGCTGAGAGTGTTATTTTCTTTGTAACAAGCGCGTCAGTCTTTATGCTGAGGTCACGTTTAATAAATGATGAATCTTCAATCCTCTGCAGGAAAGCGAAATTCATATTGACAGGGTAGCCAAGCAGCCATGGTTCAAGATATTTTAATTCAAGCTCCTGCGTAGTCTTAACTTCTTTTTTGAATCTTGCTTCAACTTTCCTCCCCGTGCCAAACAGGTTGCGGATTGCAAGGTTTACAAGTCCGGTGAAATACCCGTTATCTTCTGTTTGTGATGGAGGAACATATCCGAGTATGCCGTCAAATGTATTTGTGTTTCCTTCTTTAACCCTTATCTGCAGTACAGTTTGATTTTTATATTTCAGTATTCTAGGCTGCTCAACACTTTCAAAGTAGCCAAGATTTTCAAGCCTTCGTCTGATCTCAATCAGGTTTTCTCTTGAGATTGAATTACCTTCACCAAGGGTAATTTCGCGGGTAATAACATTTTTATTTGTTGAGGTATTGCCTTCAACTACAATGTTATCAATTTTAATCCTGTCATTCTCATCTATCTTAATATTAACTCTTAATTTGCCTGTACCACTTTCTGTATATGTTTCAATATTTGTAACATTGATAGAGGCAAATGTATATCCTTTTTTTTCGTATAAGGATAGAATATCATTAATATCTAAATTCAGGGTAATGGAATTTAAAACCTTACCGGCTTTTGTATCCATATTTTCTTTTAAGTAAGCGGTTGTAAATAGTTTGTTCCCTTCTATAGCAATATCACCCAGCAGAAATTGTTTCCCTTCACTCAAAGAAATAAAAATCTTAACTGATGATGAGTCAAAGTTAAATTCAGTATTTGAGCTTAGTATCCGGCATTCAATAAACCCATTATCCTGGTGTATCTTAATAATATTCTGCTCGTCAAGCAGGAATTGCTGGTGAGTAAATAATGAACCTTCTTTAGAGGCTGTGAAATTCTGTATCTCACGGTCAGAAAAGAAGTCGTTACCTGATATATCAACTGAACTTATTCTTGTGGGGGTCTGCCCAAAACTTTGGGTAACACATAAAAAAATAAATGTGAGTAAAAAAAGTGTTATATTTGTTTTTAAAAATTTCAAATTTTACTAATATTTGTGAGATGCTTTGAATATTCAAGTCATTAATAAACCATTCCTTTATTAAAGGCATCATAGATAGTGAAACCATTTATGACATCAGTCAAGTATAACCATTAAATTAAAGTAAATGAGGCAAGTGTTTTATATAATTATAGCATTTTATTGCATTATTTGCCCTAATTGTTACGCTCAGGAAACAAGCGGTAAAGATACTATAAATGTTAACCGAAAACCTGAAATAACAATTTCAAAATGCTCAAATACCGAAATAAAAATTGACGGAGTATTAAGCGAACCAGTATGGGAAACATGCCAATCTGCTTCAAACTTTGTTGAAATTGAGCCGGGAGATAATATTGCAGCTTCAGTCAATACTGAAGTTAAGATGACATATGATGATAATTACCTGTATGTTGCATTCATTTGTTATGATGACAGGATATCTAAATTAAGAACAAATCTTACAGATAGAGATAAGATGTACAGTGATGACTATGTAGGGATAGTACTGGATACTTATAACGATAATAAGCAGGCTTACGAAATATTTGTTAATCCATACGGAATACAGGGAGATGGTATTTGGACCAAGCAGGGTGAGGAAATGAACTTTGATATGCTTTATGATTCAGAAGCAAAGATATACAATGATAAATGGATTGTTGAAATTGCAGTACCCTTCAAAAGTATCAGGTTTCCTGATAAAGATGATCAAGAGTGGGGTGTACATATTATCAGGACAAGACCACGAGAGAGCCGGACACAATTTTCATGGGCTAAGGTATCAAGAGATAACTCTGAATTTCTAAGTCAGGCAGGTATTTTAAAAGGATTTAAAAAGCTAAAAAAAGGAAAGCAGCTTGAACTGCTTCCGTATATCATAGGTTCTCATTATGGTTATAGAGATAATCCTTATGACCCCAATTCCAAATTTATTAATGAAAAAATTAAAGGTGATCTTGGCATTGGAATTAAGTATGGATTTTCATCCAATCTGACGGGTGAGATTTCTTTCAATCCCGATTTTTCGCAGGTTGAAAGTGATGCTGGGCAGATAAGTGTTAATTCATCTTCTGCGATATTTTACCCGGAAAAGCGGCCATTCTTTCTGGATGGCTCTAATATTTTTAATTCATATATAAATGTTGTATATACAAGAATGCTGAACAATCCATTATATACAGCTAAGCTGATAGGAAAGATAGATGATATTGATGTGGGTTATTTAATGGGATATGACCAGAATACAACATACATTCTACCGACAAAATACGGCAGTAGTTTTATACCAACTGAACTTAAATCATTTGGGAATGTATTGAGGTTGAAGAAGAGTCTAAGTGGTGAATCATATATAGGCTTTATAGGAACAGACAGAGAAACAGGGGATAGCTATAACAGAGTGTTTGGTTTTGATGGTTCATTCAATTTTGCAACTAAGTATTATTTTAATTGGGAAGTGCTTGGTTACCTCACAAAAGAACTGAATGATACTAATTTGTATTCTAATAGTATTCCAATTAATAAAAAAGGAAATGATGCCGGTTTTAACGGTGAGAAATTTTCGAACATTGGAGGGACTTTCAGTATATCAAGGAATTCAAGACATTGGAACGCTGAATTATTCCTGAATATAGCTCCTCCTGAAGCAAGAAGAGAGCTTGGTTACATGGGTAAAAATGATTTCCGTGAGCTTGGTATCTGGCAGGGATATACTATTTACCCTAAGAAATCATTTATATTAAGAATTGAACCAAGTTTTGACGCGGGTATTCAGTATGATTATGATGGCAGGATCAAAGAGCAATGGGTTGCTCCTAAATTCAACATTCAATTCACAAGGCTTATTAATGCTAATGGCGGTTTCCTTGCGGTGAATAATGAAAATTATTACGATGTGTATCATAAAAATGTTCACAGGGGATGGTTAAACTTAAACATTAATACCAGCAGTAAGGCAACAGGCGGAGTTTTTTTTGAAATGGGTAAATACATTGTCAGGTTTGAAGAACCATCGTATGTTGGTTGGGGGTGGAACGCTGAAGCATGGCTAACATTAAAACCAATGGATAATCTGGAACTCGAAAACGATTATAATTACTTTGAGTTATCTAAAGAAAAAGGTGGGGAGAAGTTGTATTCTGGTTATATTTTCAGAAATAAAACTTCATTCCAGTTTACGCGTAGATTTTTCTTAAGGATAGTTGTACAGTATGATTCATTCAGTAAAAGTTTTGATATTGACCCGCTCTTAAGTTATAAATGGAATCCATTCACAATTTTCTATATGGGCTCAACACATAATCTGGCAGATATTGGTACATCACCAAACCACGGAAGATTCCTGGAAACCCAAAGGCAGTTCTTTGCGAAATTTCAATACCTGTTTACATTGTAACAATTGTAATTATTAATGCAAGGGGAGATGGTTAAAAGATAAAACTGAGATTTACCATGAAAAATTTACTCTCCGTTTTATTTTACAACAACGTTTAGAAGATTCTGTACTGTTCCGTAAAGTGACCAGAAATACTGTACGTTATAAAACAGAACATAAAGTATTACTATTGATACCTGAAACATTGAGATTATGAAGTTTACTGCTTTCATGGATTTGGTCCTTACTGATATTGACTAACTGTTTTCTACTACTCAATATTAACGTTTATGGTTAGATATTTCAATACCCTATATTAGTGATATTAAAGTGAAAGAACATTTTTTTATTAAATTTTGCCGTAATCACGGTATTTAGAGGTATAGAACTACACTAATCACGGTATAAGCAAGATTAACGGTTATAAAAAAAACCGCATAAATGCGGCTTTTAAAAAGGTGATTAATGCTTAATATTCAAGTATTATTTTGTTAAGATCATTCTCATTGTTTTGGTGATCTCGTTTGAACCGGAGTTTACTCTCAGTACATAGAAGTATATTCCGCTTGCAAGGTTTGTTGCATTAAAGCTTACAGAATATGTTCCTGCGCTCTGGAATGAATTAACAAGTGTCCTAATTTCTCTTCCTGTCATATCATAAACCTTTATGCTTATGTTAGAATTATCGCTAACTGTATAATTAATTATTGTTGAAGGATTGAACGGATTAGGATAGTTCTGGTTCAATTTTACAGTCTCATTTTGTGTATTCATAGCAGAAGCCATACTAATGCTTGATACCCATGTTGCTCCGCCATCGGTTGTATAAATTTCTGTTCCGGCTGCGCCAGTTGAAATACCGAATGTTTCGCTTCCAAAATTAACTGCAAAGAGATCAACTGTTGCCGGGGTTGTAATTGTTGTCCAGTTATCGCCAAGATCTTCAGATCTTACCATAACGCCATTTTCACTTGAGCCAATAACAGTAGTGGCATTAATAAATGAGAGATCATAAATAATTGTTGTTATTCCCGAGTTTGATACAACCCAGTTATTACCTCTATCTATTGATTTCAGTATCGTTCCGTTATTGCCTGCGCAAATAAGAACATCGTTCATTGAGGTAACTGAAATTAGATTTTCTGTTGTAGGAACTTGTACACTAAACCAATCTTCCATATTCATAGTAGCAAAAACAACACCTTCATCACCAACAACAACAGCGCTTGCTGTTGCTATCTGTGTACTTGGAGTAAACACAGCAATGTGATTAAGCGCGTTGGTTGTTGCAATTAACATTGGTGTCCATGTTTCACCAAAATCAATTGATCTTAATATTGTGCCGTTGTTACCGCAAACAAAAATCATGTCAGCTGAGTAAATGGCTACATCATTCAGATTTTCTATTGTACCGCTAGTGATATTATTCCATGTAATACCGTTATCAATTGATTTCAATATGATACCGTTTTCGCCAACAGTAATCTGCATATTGACAGGTACGCCTGCATTATCATAGCTTACATAATCAATGGAATTCAATACATTTGTAATACCGCTTATCTGTGGTATCCAGGTAACTCCGCCATCAATTGTTCTCATAATAAGCCCATCTTGACCTACCAGAGTCGCAGTTAAAGCGTTTTCGAATTTAATACTGTTCTCGTTGAGAACCGGTTGTGAGAAGATCTTTACAGCGATTAGAATAAAGAATACGGCAGTTAAAGTAATAAGTGTTTTGTTGAGTTTCATAATGTTACCTCTTTCATAGGGTTTAATTATTGAATATGGGTTATTAATTAATTATTCAATATGAATAATTTAAAATCTTTAGTGTTTTTAGCTCGCTTGAAGTTTCATGTAAGTGCTCTTCTTTTATCTGTATCAAACATAACCTATTCATGTTAGTATAACAATAGCTATTTTCGTTATTTTATTTTCTTTATGTGTGATAATATTAAAAATAAAAAAAGCCGTATTTATTGCGGCTTTTTGGACAAATCATGGTTAAAAGTTATTTTGTCAAGATCATTTTCAATGTTTTGGAGTAACTTCCGGCATTAATTGTGTAAAAGTATATTCCGCTCGATAAGTTTGAAGCATTGAAGTTAACTGTATGGTAACCTGCATTTAAGTCAGAATTCAACAATGTTGATAATTCCTTACCTGTAATATCAAATATTCTTATACTTACCTTAGTATCCTGTGGAAGGCTGAAATTGATCTTTGTTGAAGGGTTGAATGGATTAGGATAATTCTGTGAAATAGAATATTCAGCAGGCACATTCGAAATATTGCTGTTATCTGTTAATTCATTTTCTCCGCCTGTTCTGCCTGAGCCGATAGTTGTTGTTTTGCTCCCTGTAAATGGATTACCAAATTCAGGATTATAGTTGAACGCAAACCCGTTCAATATTATTTCAAAGCGGTTAACTACTATTGGGCAACTAACAGTAAGATCTTTATGGAGAGATATTGAATTTTTTAGCTCGAATTTATTCAGATTAGAAGGGATTGTTATTATTCCGCTGCCGGATATATTCTGTAATAAAGTACCATTAAATTTAATATTAAATTTACTTGTAATATCATCCGAAAACTTAAATTCTCCGTTAACTGTAATATTACCGTTAATATTAAATGATGGTACGTAATTTGGATTTGTATTCTTAATAATCAAATTAGCCCCATTATTTACAGTAATGTTTGCAACATTAATATCAGATGTGAAAGATTCTGTAATGTTGATGTTTGAACCCTGTTCAACTGTCAGGTCAGCAATTGTTCTTCCTGAAAGCTGGATGCTGCCTACATTGGATATTACAAGATTGCTTGAACTTTCAAACATTACTTTTGAATTTGGTGCGCTAATACCGAATGGATTTAAAGCATTGTTATGGTTGATCCTGAATAATGAGCCGCTTTCAAATACGACTGCATTATTGGTACCTGTTGTATTGAAGATATTCCCGGGACAGAGTTGTGTGAATGTTGAGCCGCTTTTAAACCTGATTGCCATTGGGTCAGCTGCGTTTATATAATGTCCGATAGCTCCTGCAAATATCAGGTTACCGTTAATTGATGCAGTAGCGCCTGTACCAATATAGAAATTGAGCGCAGGGTCATTACCAAATATCTTTAAACTTGAACCGGTTTCAATAAGAAGATCTTCACCGTTTGCTGTACCTTTAATAGTAATTACTTTCGCATTTCCAGATGCTGGTGATAATGTTAGGTAGGTATTATTTCTGATTATCAGTTGGCCAATTGTTACCTGGTAAACATTGTCTACATTTAAATTACCTGAATTTTCGAATACCAAAATATCTGTAACAAGTCCTATTTGACGAAAAGGAGTCCAGTTTCCTGCAGTAGAAAAATTTGAATTAACAGAACCGTTCCATGTATAAACAGTCTGTGAATCCGCAAAATTTATTATTGTGGAAAGTAAAAAAAGGAGAGAAAATAGTTTGGTATATAAGTTCATATTAAAAGATTAGATTATTATTTTATTTTAATCTTTTCTGCCTATTCCCTAACTAATTGTATAGCAAATATAACCTAATGCATAATAACTAAGCAAGTATTTAAAAGTGTAATTTTTAATAGCTTATAACCCTACATGTACACTTAATCACTTTAGTGATAATAGTTAAAGGTAATTGGGGATGCTATTTCTGGAAAAGCTGAAAAAAAGAATATTTTTGGGGGAAATAAAAAACGCCGCAATTTGCGGCGTTTGGAGTAACAATACGAAGGAGGAACAAGAATCTTTTGTGAAAAGGGGAAGTATTCCTAACTTACTTTATCAATATCATTTTCATGACCTTGGTAGTATTTTCCGCGCCATTGGTTATATTCAGTTTATAGAAATAAGCTCCGCTTGATAATCCCGAAGCGTTAAAGTTTACACTATGGCTTCCTGTTGTAAGATATCCGTTCAACAGACTTGCTACTTCTTTCCCTGCAATATCAAATATCTTCAAAGTTACATTAGCGTCATTTGGAAGCTCGAAGCTTATTACTGTTGAAGGATTGAACGGATTAGGATAATTCTGATTTAGTTTTAGACCTAAGCTTTTACTTCCGTTGATACCTGTTGGATTCTG